>JASLKH010000048.1 GCA_030747675.1 Candidatus Thalassarchaeaceae archaeon
CTAAACAAACTCGACTAGGAGGTGTTCTCTGATGACTCCCGAACTTCTAATTGGCTCAATCACTCTATTCGTACTATCGATTTTCCTTGGCGTTGAATTAATTACAAAAGTTCCAGCTATGCTCCACACCCCATTGATGAGTGGTGCTAACGCAATTTCTGGAATCAGCGTAGTAGGAGCATTACTTGGAGCAAATGTAGCATATGAGGCTGGAGATACCGTGACTTCAGGAATCCTCGCATTCATTGCTTTGGTACTTGCAATGATCAACGTAGTTGGTGGATTCGCTGTTACAAATCGTATGTTGAATATGATTGCTGGCAAGAAGAGAGGTGCTTGAATGTTGGAAGATTGGGTTTCTATTGGATACCTCGTATCTGCAATATTCTTCATCTTTGGTCTAAAAAATCTAGGCCATCCTCGTACTGCACCTAGAGGAAACCAGTACGGTATGTTTGGAATGGCAATCGCTGTTGTTACGACAATTATCGACATGAATTTCTTCCCAGAAGGAATTGTAGGATGGACTTTAATCGGTTCTGGAATTCTAATTGGTTCATTGATTGGATACACTATGGCAGTTAAGGTCGAAATGACCGGAATGCCTGAGATGGTCGCTCTGTTCAATGGATTTGGTGGGGCTGCATCTGCACTAGTCGCTCTGTCTGAGACCTGGAAGTGGATTGAGACTACATCGCCAGAACCAGGATTGGGTGCCACAGTTGCAATCGTTGCAGCTGGACTGTCCGCATTAGTAGGATGGATGACACTTACCGGTTCACTACTGGCAATGTACAAATTGAAAGGCGGAGTCGAACTCTTTGGCAAGTGGTGGATTAGAACACCAACATGGGGACCTGTATGGTTGAATCCTGTTAAGGCACTACTATTTGTTTCAGTTTTGGCACTAATTTACTTGTCAATTGAAGACCCGACTAACACAGATTACATTTGGGCAATCATTGGAATCTCTTGTGTTCTAGGAATCATCCTAGTTCTGCCAATTGGTGGAGCAGATATGCCTGTGGTCGTAAGTCTGCTTAACTCATTGTCTGGTATTGCAGCAGCATTTACAGGATTCATCATTAACAACAGTGTTCTAATCGTTGCAGGAAGTCTTGTTGGAGCATCTGGATTAATCCTCACCTTCATTATGTGCAAAGCAATGAATCGTCAATTGATTGACGTGCTATTCAAGTCATTTGGAGGAAGCGAAAAGCAAGAACTTACTCGTACCAAAGTTGGCAGTGATGCCGATGAAGTTGCTATGATGGCAGATGGTGCTCAAAAGATCATCATCGTCCCAGGTTATGGAATGGCTGTTAGCCAGTGTCAACATCAAGTCAAGGAATTTGCAGACTTAATGCAGGATAAGTTTGACACTGAGGTCAAGTATGCGATTCACCCTGTTGCTGGAAGGATGCCAGGGCACATGAACGTACTACTTGCAGAGGCAAATGTCCCCTATGAGCAATTGATTGAAATGGACGAAATTAACCCCGAATTCCCTCAATGTGACATGGCTATTGTCATTGGTGCTAATGACACATGTAACCCAGCAGCTAGAACCGGTGAAGGCCCACTTGCAGGAATGCCAATTATCGATGCTGACCAAGCAAGAACAGTTGTAATCATCAAGAGAAGCCTGAGTGTAGGATACGCTGGAGTAGACAACGATTTGTTCTATGAAGACAAGACTATGATGTTGTTCGGTGATGGAAAGGCAATGATGACTGATTTGAACAACGCAATCAAAGATTTGTGAGTTATATCCGCCCCTTAAGGGGCGGCAGAATGTGACAATGTTCAATAGGGAACCACAGGTGGCCCTAGATAATGTCCCGTAGGTTCTCTGTCCTGCTGGTTGCAACTTTGGCTCTAATGCTGGCTGCTCCAGCCTTCGGTAACTCTCAGGGTCCACCTTGGATGCATAACGATCGCATCATTCCTGAAGAAGGGTGTTCTTGCCACGGAGCAGGAGGCTCGCCCTCAAATGAAGTAATTCTTTCAATTACCGGAGTCCCTAGAGTTTACGAAGCCGGAGAATCTTATGACCTTACAATCAGCCTAGCTCATGCAACTTATGCAGTAGGAGGCTACATGATTTGGGACTATGCAGATGGTAACTTCACCCCTAGTGATGGCTCGAAGTATGTCAAGGACTCTGGAGGGGCGCTATCGCATGACAGTGTTGGAAATGACTGGCAAATTATCTGGACTGCACCTGAATCCGATATCGGAGATGTTCATTTCTCTCTAGCTGGAAACATAGTTGATGAAAGTGGTGCGCCTGATGCTGGTGATCATTGGACCGTTCTCACATTCACAGTAAGTGCACCAGGGACTGCAACTCCTGATGCTGATACAAGCCTGAGAACCATTAGTGTTGGTAATTATGATTCGTTATTTGGTCAAAAATCTCCTGAAGAGATAGAAGCTGAAAGACAAGCAGAAATTGCAAGTGGATACCTTGAACAAGGGAACCTATACTTCTGGACCACACTATCCATCCTCATTGTAGCAGCGGTTATCCAAGGCGAATTCTATGAACGAAGATTTGCTGGAGGCCCCCCTCATCTTGACATGAGTTTGGCAATACCTCAAGGTATCCGCAGAGGTGTTCTTACACTAGGATTGGCAATTGGATTGGGATGGGCAATCGATACTGCACTACCATGGGGATACTCATTGGTTATTGGAATGTGTCTCTTATGGGGAATTTTCGGAGTTTATCGAACAGTAGTTCAAGCACGTGCCGAAAAGCAAGATATGGACTTGGTCTGATATTATGAATGACCTTCACCTGTCTAGTGACGACAGGAGTAGTGTCCAAACGCACCTTGAGGAATTATCTAAAAGACTCACTGCAGTCATAATGCTAGTAATCATACTCACCGGAATATGGTCCTTATCGATCGATGAAATTCTACACTATTTACTTGGCAAATTAGATCCGTGTGAATACTCTTGTGTCAACATATTTTCACCAGATGAATGGGCAGGTACACGTTGGTTAAGTGCAGCAATAATTGGGCTGCTAACTGCAATGCCTTTCGCCATACACCAAGCCTATTCATTCGCAAAACCAGGGCTTTTGCCCAGTGAAAGGAGAGCTCTCATAATTTGGATGATGATGATGTGGATCTTAGCTTTCAGTTCACTAATTTTTACAATGACTGAATTTTTGCCATGGCTATATTCATATGGCCATTCATTCAACAACGACACAGGTTTGATTGGAAGATACGATGCAGCAGAAATGCTTAGGATTTCAATATCGATTGCATGGGCGATGGTATTGGTTCTAGCTGCAATGAGTGTTGTAACCATCGCAGGTATGTCCAAACTACTATGGGCAGGAAATGCAGGGTGGTGGCGCTTACGAATTCATGGAATAATGTTGATGCTTCTTTGGCTAGTTATTCCAGTAAATCTGCCAGGTTTACTATTTACTCTAACACTATTAGCATCTGGAGTGGTTGAATTGATCGGGTGGAAATCATTTCGTGCACCGATGCCAATAGGTCATGGAATGCGTGAACTTTTGGATGGAGAAGGAGGCGTTCACCGAGTGCTGTATGTTGATTGTCGATGCTGCGGAACTTCTCCTAAAATTAGTCCATTAATGGGGATGGGTTTAGTTGAATATCATGCAGTTTGTAGAGACCCGAAACAACAAGACCACTTGCTGGATGTAGTCAAAAGGTTCAACGCAAACAAGGTTGTATTTTCGGGATGTATTGTTGAATCAATGCCGATCGATTATATCGATTCATTGCGATTTCTTGGATGCACTATAAACACACTAAACCTTGCAAGAATTAGTGCCGCTAGAACTGACAGTAATGAGATTGATCTAAATTTAGCGATGGCCTGTCAAACTAATCCATGGAGTGAAGGAAGTACGATTGAGAGATGCACAGCACTAATCGATGGTTCAGATATCACAACAATACTATTCGGTGAAATAATTCCATTCGGCTTGAATTTGCAAACTAACGAAGCATGGATTACCAATCCTTCAGACTCGCTGATTCAAAAAATTGGTGAATTGGGCATTTCAATGAAGTATTGCAGCAATTGATTCAAAGAGCATAACACTCACAATAATGTCAATGCGACCCGTTATCGGTTGGCCTATTGCAGTAGTGCTATCACTACTTTCTGTGGTTGCATTTGCTAATGGTGATGCCCTGAATGACTGGGTAAAAGAGCATGCTATAACAATACCATCTGAAGAAGAAGGACCGCTAATTGGGATAACCAATGATGAATCATGGTTGGTGGTTTTGATTGATTTCCCTGACCAAAATGAAAATTCTAATTGCGACCAACAAAGAGCTTCGAATCTAATTGACGATGGTGCAAGAGACCATTTGAATCAAGGATTCGGCCCTGCTTCAACACTTCAAATCGATTACCATGATAGGATAGTGACTACAGACTTCGGAATGGCAGATTATGGACATGATGTGGATGGAGAAAATGACGTTGGAAGAAAAGGAGTTAATCCACACATACTCGCACAAGAAATTGTTCTCGAAATCAAAGACGAGGTTTCTGATTGGTCAAAATATGATTTGAATGATGATGGGTGGATAGACAGATTTCTGATATTACATTGTGTTAAGCCACAAGAAGATGGCGGAGGTTCTAGTTCACGGATTTGGTCACACTTCTCATCAATCGAGGAAGTAGTTGAACTCCCAGGAGACCTCAAAATTTCCCACTACACCATATCCAGTCAACACTCTTCAAACAACTTTGGAACAATCATGCACGAAATGTATCACCAATTAGGTGCAGCAGACCTTTACGCAGTTCACGATGATACTGTAAACCAAAATTGGAAAGGAATTGGAAAATGGGATATCATGGCTAGTGGAAATTGGAACGGAAACGGAGCATGGCCCGCTCTCCCTTCAAGTCCAAGTATCGAACTGATTGGCGGAAAAAGACACCAAGATATGCAACTTGAATGGATGCCAGGCACTGGTTGTACTGGGCCTGCTTTTACTTTCAAAGGACTTTCAGAAGGTGGAGATTCACTGAAGATTCCAATAGGTGATGAGGAGTATATCTGGATTGAATACCGCAGCAATTATGGTTATGATTCGAATTTACCCGGAAATGGTTTGCTTGTCTTGCAGCAAGACCTCAGAGCAGGAGAAATTGAGGATAATCTAGTGAACTCACATCCCGAACGTGCATGGTTGAAGGTAATCGAAGCTGATGGGGAACAAAACATGGTTGCTGGAAATAATGACGGTGAAGAAAGCGATGTGTTTGGCGATACTGATACATTCGGCTCGGAGGGAATTACAATCAGAAACCGAGATGGAATTCTTGTCGATTGGAGAGCAGATGTTTCAGTAGAAAACGGGACATACAGTGTAGAGTTTTCATCCGCAGAATGTGGACATATAACTGACATTGATCTTCCAGATTTTGGTTCTGTTCTAACTCCGGATGACAACATTCCTATCACAGGAGAATGTGAAGGAATTCAATATGATCTGACAAGTAGCGACGGTAGAACCATTTCAGTGGAAAATGGCGAAATCGGATTTTCCTCCAGAGGAGTAATAGGTGTTATTGGATTGATCACTGGTACGATTTCATGTTCTCAAGGAACCGATTTTGATATCAAACATGAATTCGAAATATTGGGTAATATTCCTGTTGAGTCAACATTTAGTAGTAATATTGCAGTTGTCGAATCATCAGTAGTGGAAGTACCTGTTGAATTTGAAGGGGATGCTTCACAGATGTGGTTGGTAGGTATTGATGGGCCACTATCAAGAGTTGCTGAAACTCAGGTCAACCAAGAATTATCAGATGGGTCAAAAATAGTCCTAGAAATTAATCCCTCAGGGTTGTTAGTCAAAGGGATGGTTGTCAGGGGTGAAATCATACTAGCTTCAGATTCCGGACACAATTACCATATAGACATAGAATTGGTAGCAGATGATGAAGAAGAATCAACTATCGAAGAATGGACAAGCCCAGCTAAATTGATACCGATTGCTCTGGCTCTATCGGCACTATGGGTCGTTTTGGGTATCAATTCACCTTCCAGGGAGGTGGCGACTAATGACGAGGAAATTCCAACTACTCCTCTTTATGGCGATGACCCAGCCTTTGTTGACTCCTTCGGCGAGTCGTACTGAAAGACATACTCCTTCCCAGTTTGATGGCGCATCTTGCTCCATTTGCATTAGCCAAGGCGCATGATCTTCTTCGACTGAAGTTGAATATACACGCCAGCGACAGCCATACTTGAAACCCGGCCTCATCAACAATCCACGGCTATTTAGCTCACCGAATAAATCGGTTACTGGATTTTGAACTTCATTAATCCAATCGAGTTCATCTTTTCTCAAAAATTTACGAGATAAATGTTCGATGCCAAGTTGAGGATATTCGCTCTTAGTAGCAGGAGTCAAATTTCCAGAAGGTTCGATAATTGATAGCCTGTACATTGTCACATCCATTTCATCATCAACAATTGCTAATTCCCCTAACATGCTTTCTTCAGACAAGGATTTCGCCCAATCTAATAATTCACTCATATCCAAATTATCTCTAGTCCGGGCCCACCTAACCTCTGCCTCAGGACCACCTTTTGAGGGATGAGATTCTCTCGACCATCTTAACCAACGCTCACCACTAGGTACTACTTTCTCCCCAGCATTTCGAACAACATCGAATGCAACTGCCCTGTGGGCAAAATCAGCATCTTCTTTCAAGCGTTCATCAACCCATCCTTCTGGTAATGGAATATGACGATGCCAATGACAGAACATAACCTCTTCATCAGTCAATATTATTCCTCCTTCAATCGGCTTACCAAGTGCTGATTTCTGATATAGACGATTAGATATCGGTGCTGGAAT
>JASLKH010000049.1 GCA_030747675.1 Candidatus Thalassarchaeaceae archaeon
CATCCAGAAGATAGCATATCTCGTTTACCTAGTGAAATTGAGCATAATGTGCCCACAATTACATGTCCACCAATTACTTTGTTGAATTCCGAAGAAATGATGAATAGAGAAGTCGCACGTCGTAGATTGAAATTACCTTTGGATGTAATTGTTGCATATGTGCAAATAGGAGCGGGGGAAATTAATGATATTAACAGCGAAGTCAGATTGACGATAGATGCGTTGACAAACCATGAAGATGTGCACGTAGTTCTCGGCGAATCAATGCTGGGTGAAAGATTTGATTTTGATTTACCTAGGGTCCATTTATTGCGCGACTACCCTAATTCTATGTATTTCCCTGCGTTTGATATATCGATTCAGGCAGGTGGATACAATTCATTTCATGAAATGAGAAATTTTGGAATGCCCACATTATTTTATCCGAATTTGTTTACAGGAATGGATGATCAATTGGCTCGATGCAATGCCGCTGTCGAAGAGGGCTGGGGTGCGGTTCTAAAGGAGCGAAATTCTGATACAATTAATTTAGCAATTTCAGAATTATTGGAAGAAGCCGGTAAAAGGAACCCTAGGGGGGTTGAGAACGGCTCGATAAGTTTGGCATCGGAAATATTGTCGCGATAATGGATTTATTTCTCTCCAGTTACTTCATAATATGTGCGAATTGTTGCGGTAGGTTCGCCTACAGAATGGATTTCTCCTTCATGTATGAAAGCAACACGATCACAAATTTCCCTCATTAATCCGAATGAGTGACTTACAAGTACAACAGTACTTGTTGATTTTACAAGAGAAAGAATACGCTGTTTACTTTTTTCTCTAAATTGAGGATCCCCTACTCCCAGAACTTCGTCAATTAACAAGATTTCGGGCTCAACAGCACTTGCGATTGCAATACCTAGCCTTGCTCGCATACCGCTAGAGTATGTTCTAAGTGGTTGGTCAAAGAATTCTTCAATTTCACTAAATGAAATAATATCTTCCATCATCTCATCCATAGCCCCCTGGGAGTGACCGAGAATACTTCCATACAAGTGAACATTTTCTCTTCCGGTTAAGTTCTCATTAAGCCCGACGCGAACACCCGCGAGCAAAGAAGTTCGTCCTCGAACCCGAATTCCTCCACCATCTGGCTTGTATATCCCTGCCATCAATCTGAGCAAGGTACTCTTTCCGGATCCATTTCTTCCTATGATTCCAAGAACCTCGCCTTGCTTGACATCCAATGTGGTATTCTGAAGCGCTTTGAATGATTTTTTTGGAGATAAATTACGCCCCCATAGAAGTGCCCAAACGGCGCTTAAGATGCCCTGTTTACGGGGGAAATCAAATTTAATGCTATCAATTTCAATTGCATTTTTCATAGATATTTCACCACCTTTGATTCCCATTTCTTGAAAATGGCAACTCCTAGAAATAGTGCCCCTATAGCAAATGCAATTGAATAGCTAATATAATTTGGTGCAATAGTCAATTCAGTACCATCTAAACCTTTTCGTACCAATGTGATGGGGACTACCATTGGATTCAGTAAAATCAGATCTAACCAGTGGCCACTTGCCCGACTATGGGCCATTTCATATGTCCACATCACAGGTGATATGAAAAATCCAGCACGTACAATAAATCGGAATAAATGTAAAAAATCTTGTGAAATAGCATTTAATGGAGCCACTAGCATACCTATTCCCAAAGCCAAGATGGTTGTTAGAAACATTCCCAAAGGGAGCATCCACAATATGTGTATACTGGGCACCACGCCAAGATAAATCATAATTGGAATTACTGCTAATAATGATGTAGATGAAATCCAAAGTTGAGCGAATACTGGCGCCACAGCTAAAATTTCTCTGGGGAAATAAACTTGTTTAACTAAATTTTTTCCTTTACTCAGACTTGCAACACTAGCCTGTAGACTTTTTCCAAAATGGCCCCATACAATCACTCCTATGATTACATGGAGAGCATACAATGGTTCTGGCCTTCCAGCGATAATAGTGAACAAGGCATAGTATACTAAGGACAAAAGAAGAGGTTCTAAAAAGGTCCAACCAAATCCAATTCCAGCTCTACTGTAACGACTTTTAACATCTCTACGGACGAGATTTTTTATCAAATAAGAATCCGAAAAAAGTGTTACGAAAAAATTTCTAGGCCCTGCCCAGAATGAAACGGGGGGGTTCAACTCTAGTAGTTGAATTTCATCAGTCACGAAGACACCCAACATAGCGCCATTCTTCATATCATCGGACCTTTCTTGCCTATGGACTTCATACATCAGACCATCTGCGCCTACCGTGGCACACATTGCGATGGCAGTATCCAACGGCTGTGCGCCCGACCCGAGGGTACTGCGCCATGCTCGCTGGCTAGTCCAAGAAAAACATGAAGTGACAGTATACGCCTTTGATCGCCATCAGAATTTAGAATTAAGTGAGGTAATTGATGGTGTGGATATTGTCCGAATAAGAGTTGGAAAAACCCCTTATGGCGGCTTATTTACAACATGGAGGGGTGTAAAAAAATTTCGAGAGAAGGTTGGTAAATTATTGAAAGATATCGATTTGCTATATTGTCACGATGCTGATATGTTGCCCTTGCTTAAATCAGTTAAAGATATACCAGTTATTTTTGATATGCATGATTTACATCACACCTGGATATTAATGAAAAAACCGAAATCAGTAATTAGAAGGATCTTTGCTCTATGTATGAAGAAAAGGATGTTTTCACTTGCAAAAAAGGTAGATTTGATTATCACATCTTCCCCAGGCTTCACAACGTGGCTATCACATCACAACCTTGATTCCCATTCGATTGAAAATAGGCCCAAAAACAATGATAAATTGGACTTTCCTTCTTCTCCAGTCATCGGCTACTTTGGTAGAGTCAGGGAAAAGGCACCATTTCTGCTATTGCGCGATGCCCTTCTTAATTTCTCAGAAGATGAATGCAAACCCTCGGTTTTGATTGCAGGCGATGGTATCCATGCTAATGAAGTGGCAGAAATATTCAATTCAGCCACAGAGATAGTATCTGAAATTAGGGGTCCATTTCTTGAATCAGAACTACCTATTATGATGTCTGAAATTAGTTTAATGTTCGCGATGTATTCACCTGAGAGGGGGAACATCACAGAAGGAGCATTGCCATCAAAGATGTTTGAAGCAGCATCATACGGTCGCCCATCTATTGTCAACAAAGGGATATTAATGGGTGAAATTTGTGAGAATGAAGGACTTGGATCATCTGTTTTTTGGGGTGATGTAGATAATCTTAAAATTGAAATTATGAGATTAATTGGAACATCAGTTGAACTTTCGGTTGATGCATCAAGAGAACACAGTCGTTTCATTGAGGAAATTAATAAACTTAAAATCTGAAATAGATGAAATCCACAGTTTCTGCAGGTCTAAGATAGATGGACAGACTTAGCATAGTTCCAATCATCAATCCCCATATAACTGAATTTTGATTTGAAATCCAATGCTTAAGACCACCCAATTTCCAACTTATGAAATGACCAACAATAAAGAAAAGAACAATGAATACTGTT
>JASLKH010000050.1 GCA_030747675.1 Candidatus Thalassarchaeaceae archaeon
CTTTCAAACCGGCAATCGCACGAGGAACATTGCTCCGAGAAATCGCAACTGCATTTGCAATTCCCATTTGTGATAGGGCAAATGGAACTTCGACAGAATCAGTATAACTTGAATAATCCCTCAAATGCAATAGTATGCGCTCTTGGACTCCCGGTTTTGGATGCAGCATACACTCACTCCACTACTATGTTTCACAAGTATACCTTTCAATCTAATGGGAGTTGGCCCCTTAAGCCCCACCCCAATTATTGTTCATCGGGGACCCATTTACTTTGTTCCGAATCCCATACCCAACCAGGATAGCCCTGAACTGCAGGTTGAGCTACTTGGGTAGTTGGTTGCGGTGCGGCTGCTTCTGCTTGAGGTGCGACTACTGTCTCACCTGACGTTGCAAGGTTTTGCCCTTGCTTGGCCCAAGCATATGGATCAACTTCCACATCAGGTTCAATATCTTCGTCAGGGTAATCCTCGAATTCAACAAAGAAGAAGACGAATACACCAACTAATGCCCCAATGCCAAGTAAAACAAGAACAATGATCACGATTGTCATAATTAGGCTTGACTCCTCGTCCGCACTGCCCAACTGAACAGTCGAATCTTCGTTTGAAGGTTGAACTTCGCCATCATATTCGAAAACAATTTTGTTGCTACCTGATTCAAACCTGTTTGCAGGGATTTCGATTGACCAAGTTGAATCTTGCTCGACTTTAGTATTTCCAAGGCGGAGGCCTCCCGAGGTTTCGGCAATGACTACTTGATCAGGTCGCCCAGTGCCACTATAAATCAGTGTATCTGATTTTGAAATTTGTTCTGGACAACCGGCAGTATATTCTCCATTATCATCCCTCAATCCTGTGCAAACTGACGTGAATGCGACTCCAACAACATCAATGTCTAGAGGGAAAGAAAATGCCTTTTGATTATACGTGTCTTTCGCTACAAACACAACGTTTTCCAATGTCCAATTACTCATCAGACATTGCTGCATGATCAAACACATATTCAATGGGTTGTAATTTACCATACCTGTGGAAGAAATTAACACAACTTGGAAGTGTGAATCATCAGAACTCTGTTCTAAGTCTTGGACATACCATGTCAACCCACTCAGGCCATTGTCGTCACTGAAATATTGACTCAAGTCGATAGATACACCATCTCCACATTGGTCACCCGAGCCAACTGTTGAACCACCAGTTTGTACATCGCAATATGCGGTGATACTTCCTGGCCAAGCAGTTCCATTGAATGTAGGAATTTCATCATCTTGGTTTGGCGGATTATTGATGATTATTTCTACTTCTGCGGCATCACTGTAATCAAATCCATCGAAGGAACGGGTTTGCACAATATAGTGCCCATTGTGTGACAATGTGCGTGTATCCCAACTAGTTTCCCAAATACCAGTGACATCATCAATTTGAGAACGTACTACTAATGAGTGGGGACCTTCAGGGACAGCAAGATACCCATCTGGACCTGGAGCTTGCATATCTAATATGGATATTTCAACCCGTGTAACGTCGCCGTCTGTGTCAACTGCACGTCCTCGAATTAGGGTATCGGAAGCAACTGTGATTGTCTGTCCTTCATATGGCGCAAGTAATTGGATTTGAGGTAAATCATTGTCATTATCAACATAAATTGAGATTTCGACAGGAGTACACTCGTCAACCACGAATTGGCAAAAGGCAGAATCACTAGCCCATATTTTCAGGTCATAAGTTCCACTTGGAAGGGGAGCCACTGACCATTCAGCATTCCAATTCTGTGAACCTGGTTTTGAGAATGTATTCGAGTAACCATTCGGCTGTTGTACAGTCGCAGGGCCACTAACTTGGAACCATATTTCTTGAATATCGCTACCGAAATTTCCGTTATATGAATCAGAAGCTGTTCCACTAAATGTTACTAAACCATTTGATATCACTGTGTTATTTGTTGGTGTACTGAGCGTCAAAGTTGGAGGTTCGATATTCAACTTGATTTTGCGAGTGACAACTGGCGAATAGTCAATACCATCAAATGAGCGGAATTGGAAAGTATAATCATTTTCTGGCCGATCACTCATGTCATACTCAAAATACCAATTTCGGAATGGATGATTATTGTAAGTGACATCACTACCTGCGCCACTACTATCGGTGGCAAGTTTCATGTCAATCCAATCACTGGTGAATGGGTCCTTTACCTGTACTTCTTCAACAACTCCTCTCTGATCCCATTGTGCCAGAGTGTTTCGTTCAGATTGACTCATTCCATCATGACCATAAATTCCAGCCCAGATGCCATCATGTGCTGAACCTGTGAAATTTACTGTTCGTTTGAAAGAGTGCCCATCGTTCTGAGAAACAGTAATGCTAGGTTCCAAATTCTCCAATGAAATAATTTCTGAAAGCACTCCAGTCTGACTCGTCATATTGATGCTATATCTCTTGTAGCCCTTTCCAAACTTGTAAGCTGTTACGTAGTAACGTGACATTTCTCTACTGGATGCACCATTTTGGCAATCAGGGTCATCATTATCGAACAGAACATCGCCATCATTGTCCATGCCATCACTGCAAGAGTTTTCACCAGGATCATCAGCGTGGCGGTCTGGATTTGTCCCTCCGGGTCCGCCACCAGTCATATCCAAGTGGAAATCACTTGGCATCGATACTTCAGATGTCCATCCTTGGTCATTGGTGGTTAGGGAATAAAGATCGTTACCACGGGCATCTTCAATCAATACGTCTGCACCACCAACACGTATTCCTGACACGAGAGTTCTGAATTTGACAATCTCCGCCTTACGGATTTGTACAGCCCACTTAATGGGTGATGTGTCGATATAGATGTTGGATGTATCCACGCCTGTCAAGTTTGCAAATGTGAACACAGTTGAATTGTTTGTGAGCGACATTGCGAGCGGGAAATCTTGTGGCGGCCATACGCTACAAGTTGGTACCAAAACTTGTCCACCCCAATTATTCCAACTATATGCTTCAGCATCTGGCCAGGCTAATTTCACTGGATTAGTTTCATTGGACGCCGCATTTGGACTTGGGATGTTCTCCGATTGAACTGTAATACTACTCTTGGTTGCATTGTAGGTCTGTCCAACATTCTGCCAAGTATTCATTGAAAAGAATCCAAGGGTACCATATTCAGGTTGACCCTCGTAATTTGTATCGTGATTTTTGACTAAAGCCCCGGTCCCTGTAGCATTAAAGATATTATTTCGGACGTCAAGAATGGCTCCAATTGCCCGGATTCCGTCTCCTCCTCCACCGACTGAAATATCGTTATTCATTAGAGTAAGAGATGAACGGAAGGCATGTACTGCTGGACAAGGGAAATCACCACCCCATGCTTTCACACTGTTGCAAGTGTTTCCGTCGCTTTGTAGAATGGAATTATGGACATGCATTCGATTCTTGGTGGGGTAAGGCACACTCCATCCACTATCCCCATAGTGGTACTCACCTGCAACAATTGGTTCTTTGGCTGTACCTGTAATTGATACTGAATCCACGGTGACATCACTTTCGCCAATTGACCAGATTCCATTCCAACCACCAATAGGGCCAATGGTCCCTCCAGTGATTGAGACGGTTGAGTCAGAAATTTGCATACCTGAACTTCCAGATGCACCTTCTGCACGGTTATTGTTGAAATCAACCCAAGCTCGATTGAATGCAGTCAATGGAGATCTTTCATCCGTTACCACATCGTTGTTTTCAACTATCAATTTGTAATCGACATTGTTGACTGTTTTCCTATTGTTGACGTCAATTCCATTGCAAGATGTTTCTATTTGCCCATGTTTGATCTCACCAGCAGAATCATCGAATCGCATACCAAAATCACCAGACGCGATCGTAGCATGAGTTACTTCGACAAACGATTTCTCAGCCCATAGGACGTGGCGACCACCATCTTGTTCCCCACAACCCTTGTCGGTTCCAGTGAATACTGGGGCTGAAACCTTCAATGGATTTAGCGCACTTCCTGCACCATATGCTTGAATAGCCGAACCTACAAGACTTGACTCGTCATCACCAGTAACGAATTCGCCTCCCAGAATTTCTGGACTAGCCAAGTCAAGAATTAGTAGGCTAGTTGTATTAACGCCTTCAAATTTCAGTCCAGTAAGTGTAGGGCTTGCGCCATCAAGGACTAATGCACCATATCGAACCTCTTGGATATCGGTCACATATGTTGGTATCCCGTATGCATTCGTGATTGATACGTGATTGAATTTGGTGTAACCAATATCTACTGTATTTCGGATTAAAATTCCTTCATAGCAAGATGGATCTCGATTCCAATGTGCATTGTTAAAAATACCATAACAACTTCCGATTGCCTGAGGGTCTGCTGGATCCTGCCAATTGAATGTTACACGGCTGCTATTACTGGCCATTCCATTGGCACCACATGCAACGTCTCCTGCACACAAGGCGCCTCGAACGTCGATGTATGTACCATTTGGAATTGTAACAGTAGTACCTGGTTGAACAATCAATTTTGCACCAGGTGGGATGATTACATCACCTGTTAAAGTGTGGCTTCCGGACCACACTTCTGTACCTGAAATTGTTCCGGCACTTGTTTCATTCGCTGCTGTAGCAGTAGGCATCATTCCAACGAGGCCTACCATTACACTAGTGAACATCAAGATTGACAGCATTAAACTCTTGTTTCGACGAGAATTTTTCATAGTTCCACTTCCTAAGTTCAGACTCGGGAGAGTTACAAGGGCTATAACAGCAACGGCGTCGTGGCACAACGTTTTAGAGCATAAAAATATCAAATAATTATTATTGTATCAATAATTAGTATCATTTTGATACTTAAATATCGCCACGTATTGCGATTTCATCAGCTACAGCCCGTTCCCAAGTCAGAGCGTTGAGCGTTCCGTACCCGTATCTCGAGTGATGTGGCTGTCCTTGCAGTGCATCAGAATCACAGGAGTCTGCTAATGCGCGTTTCACCAAATCAATGTCATCTCGATCTGCATTCATCCCATTTCGGGTCAAAGCATCCCCATGCCGTTCCAATATTAAGGCAAGTGCACCCACGACAAATACAGTGGAATCACTGGTACCCGTGCTCTCAGAATACGGAACCGTTAGACTAGAATCAGATGTCGAGATTATTGCAACTCCCGGGGCGCTAACTTCGGGCTTTTGATTTGGATATTCACGTAATTCGCCGCCTGAAATATCTGTTTCGGAGCCTTCAGCAGTTTGTTCCCAGAATATTCCACTTTCATCAATAGACCCAACAGCAATTACGCCAGCAACATTTGCTGGGACCGAAACATCAGTTACAGTAGAATCGGGGCCACCTGAATTACCCGCTGCAGCAACTACGAATACGCCATGATCAAGGGCATCGGACACGGCAGATGCTGTTTGTGAACCCAATGGGTTATCGGGATTAGGGTCCCCACCCAGTGACAAACTGATGATGTGTGCATCCACATCCCTCCAACACCAATTAATTGCATTTGCAATTACTGCTTCCGAACTACTTTGCCCATTTTTATCCAAAGCCGCTGCAACAAACAAATCCACATTTGGGGCGGCTCCGGTGAATTTTCCTTGTGCAACAAGAATGCCTGCCATCATCGTCCCGTGTTTGTCATCACCTCTATCTTGAATTGTGCCGTCAGCATTCGAGATGAAGTCTTTGTAACGGACCAATCGGACTTCTTCAAAATCAGGATGGTCTATGTCTATTCCTGTATCCACTATGCATACACGGATGCCTTCACCTGTGAGTCCATATTCATCTTGTAAAGTGTAAATTTCAGAGTTTTCATATGCCCATTTGGAATCAGGTGTTAACGCATCAGCGAAGAAGCCAACTAATGATGGATAACTCAAGAACATGCCTGAAATTATAACCAAAACCGTCAACATTCCCCACGGCTTTGGACCATCATCACGGACATTTTGAGCGGTCATTTTCCTCCATTCCTCTGCTTGCTCTGCTGTCGCACCGTAATCTTCAGGAGGGTATCCTGGTGCATCTGCATCAATGGCAGTCAGCATCTGAGGCTCTTCCGGCTCAGGAAGATATTCCAAATGCTCGTAGGGGCCTCGGGGCATGTTAACAGGTATGAGGGATCGAATAGGGTACATCTTCCCTTCGTGTACTCCAACTCGCATAATTGCGATTCCGAGTAGTAAGTGATTGCATCAGAACGGTTGTGCTCCACGACGACCACTGAACTTCACAAACATGTAGATAATCCCTACAAACAAAAGAAGAACAACGATGCCCAGTATAAAGCTAGCCTCCTCTGGGGCTTCCTTCTGAATATTAACAGCGAATGTGACGTCATCTGGTTCACTAACTACTTGGAACCCAGTGGTGTTAATATGCAAAACGAAATTTTCACTCCCAATACCATATGGTGCAGTGTTAACAATAATTTCGAAGGATTCAGTTACACCCTTTGCGACAGGGAGGGCCTTAGAACCGACCACATCCCCGGATGCATTCAAAATTTCTACAACGACATTGGCGGCATCAACATCACCACTGTTCTCAACATTCACAAAGAATGTGTTGTCAGAATCGGCAGCAGCGAAACCACTCTTTGAAGTATCTACGACACCCCAGTCATCTATCGAAAGGTCAGGCAATGCCGTCTTAATCTTAATCTCAAATGGTGCATAACTGGTATTATCCTTACTAGTTACTGTAATCCATACACTAAACGACGTGTCTGGAGCATTTGTAGGCGAGTGGATGTTCAAGGAGTACATTTGTGCTGAGGATGCACCAACTGGTACGGAAACAGCCCCCTGTACACTCCAACCTTCCAACTCAGGTGTATCGGGTATTGCACCAATCTCAAAGAAATACTGATCATCTCCATTTCCTGTGTTCTTGATTATAAATTCATATTGATCATCAGAACCGGGTATAATTCCAAATTCTTCTGTAATGTCACTAACAACTTCAAATCCGTAAGTTTGAGGTACGCGTAGAGTTAATTCATATTCACTGTGTGAACCATCAGAATTGGTCATTTTTATCTTCAAAGAATGTCCAAAGCTGTAAGATTGTGCCAGAGTTTGATTTGCAGGAACAATTCTCATCATTACTGTCGTTTCATTCGCCGGTGAGCCAATCCCCATAGTGTATGTACGAGTTGTTTCCCATACTTCAGCACCAGTCTCATTGGTACCATTATAGAATACTACTGTCCAATATTCTGCATCTCCACCATTGATTAATGCAGATACCGTGAATTCATCAACTGCCTGATTCCCAGTATAGTTCACAATAACCGGAATGTCGGCTATCAAGAATTCTTCGTTTTCACCAGCAATAATCGTGAATTCATCAGTGTCGGTAGTAGATTGAGTGACATTGACGAAATTGTCACCTATTGCAAACATGACTGAATGATCAAATCTTCGATTGAAATTGACCACATAGTCGGGAGATTCAATACCCCCTCCAACAACCTCTGCAGAAAGGCCTCCAGAATATGACATCTCCATTGCTTGCTCCATAGTGGTGAAGCTGGCTTCAACAGAATAGTCTCCAGCAGGCAGCAATAAATTGAGTGAGCCATTTGCATCAACTGTCTCGTTCCAACGCATAGTCAAACCATTTGCCATGATTAAATCAGTTGGGTTGCTAATTAGAGTCGTGTCTGACAAGTTGCGTTCAACACCGTCGAAATCAATCCATGAGGTTTCAAGATTCAATATGCTTGCAGTGGAAAGTGTCACATTTAGTTCTCCGCCATCTGCAATTTCGGCATTCACCAACTCCATAGCAGCAAACTTTCCTTCATTTCCGTCATAAGTCACATGCAAAACCCAAGCCCCAGGTTCTACTACTGCGGACCATGTGCCATTCCAAGTCCCATTATCAAGAACCTTCGTTGCAGACAATGATGTTCTTGCAAGTCCTGATTCAGGTAGTAAAGTAATCTCCACATCATCCGAAATTAGATTCCACTCGCTCGGAAGTGAATGAGTAATCATTCCGCCAATCGTGACAACTCCGGCATCCATTTCCATGTCACTTGAATTTGCAGTATATCCAACCTCTATTACTGTCGAGCTTGGGCTGTATCCTTCACGGATCGCATTTACAGTATAATTGTCACTAGTCGGGACAAATACGCTCCAAGTACCCATATTATTACTGGTCAAATTAACTGGTCCAAATGAGGGACCTGTTACTGTAACATTTGCATCGGCTATTCCTTCACCGAGATTCCACAAATCATCATTATTCAAATCCCAGAACAAATTACCTGCAATCTCAACCCACTTGTCCAATGTGATATTGACATCTGCATTTGCAGCAGCACCGGCGCTAACTGTAATTGTGTAATTCTCAAGTATCCATCGCAAATTACTGTCTGTCCGATTAAGCGAAAGTGTCCAATCTCCAGGCATTAATCGGGCTTCAATCAATCCATTTTCGTCACTGGGCCCTACTTCAAATACATCCCCAGGACGATCATCGCTGTTTGCTATGAGAGTAAAGCCACTTAATGTGGTATTACTTCCACTTTCGGATATTGAAAGATTAAATTGAGCCGATTCAGTTGTAGTCCAAACAATTCCCGATTGTTCACTGTCAATGATGATACTACCACGGTATTCTTGTGGGACATTATCTTCAGTACCATCATCTTGGATGAACCTATCGACAATAACAAACCATTCGCCTTCTGCGATATAATCAACTATTGTTCCGTTGGAATCGGTAAGTAGTGAGAAACTACGAACGCCATCAATTTCTTCAAAGTCAACGGTCCAGTTCTCCAATGGTACATTCAACTGGTTTTCAAGCAAAATTGATGTGTGCCATTGAGGAATAAATCCGATATTTACTTCAGTACTCTCATTACCAATTAATACCGAAAATTTGCTATCTGTATTTACTGCACCAAAAGATTCGTCGCCATCGTCTAATACAGATATTATTGTACTAAATGATGTTGAGTTTGCAGGATCACTTGGATCTAGTGTAGGTGTTTCAAATATCCAATCACCAGCCTGAAGATTCATGCTAATACTACCATTGTCCCATCCTGCGTCATCCGCACTTACATTGACGGTGTACCCCGTCATTGAACCAATTTGAATCAAAGTGAATTCAATTGCTTGTGTTGTGCCATTGCTTACATTGCCATCAAGTGAATGATCAATGAATGGAGTCAATGTAACATTAACTGCGTCAGGTGAGGCGATTAATGTCAGAGTGTTATTATCTGCCCCTGCTACTGAATAGTTCAATGGTTCTACATTCAGAATATCTTCATTAATGCCGAATACCCAATTCGAGGTTTCATTATCAATCACGTAAGATACGAAATGACCATTTTGGTCAACAGGCCAATGCCAGGTAACACCTGTTTCCTCATGGTATGTTTCCAGTACGAATGGGTGTTGCCCATAACCCGGTACTTGGGAATCGTAACGACGGCCAACTTCATACAAGAATAGGTCACCTGATGCACCCCATGTGGTTTGAGGCATTAGCGGTTCACTGAGATTTTCTTCGCCTACAATGAAATGTTTGCCAATCATACGATTACCAACAATAACATGGATTGTCAGGTTCACTTCAGCACCAAGAGGTAACTGGAATGAGAAACTTCCATTGTCATCAGTCATGGTGTCTTCAGTGATTCCACCCCATTGCACCATCACCATTTGATTCTTGTAGGGTTCAAGTTCTGTTGTTTTGTCATCGACGGGTTCATACATCACAGTACCATTGACCCATTCAGATTCAACATAATTCAGTTCAAGGTCAATGATGTCATCCTGTTCAATGAGGATTTCCTCGTACAGGATACTGTCCTCATCGAGTAAACTTGTAGCAACCCATTCACCGGTAGCCAGTTCAATGTTGTATGAACCATTTCCATTATCTCTTGCATCAAATGAAATTGGAGCAAATTGATTAGTGAAGGTGATATTCATTCCAGAAACCAAATTCCCATTTGGACCCTTCACAGTAAATTCAACATCGTACATTGGAGGAATCATGTTAATATTGTCAGGTGTGACATTTCCAGCATTATCTGAAGTCACAATGATTGGGGATGAACGATATTCATCAAATCCATCTTGATCCATGTCCATTGTAACAACATATTCACCTTCAAGTACGGGTCCAATTCCGAATCCGCCATCAGCACTAGTTTCAACGTAGCAAGGTGCCCAAGCAACTTCACCGCATGGCGCTGAAGCATCTTCATCTGGGGTTTCAGAATTGACTAAGTTCACACGGCCCGTAATTGCATCTCCACCCATGCTATTTGCTTCACCCTGAATCCATGTACCCAAGAGTGTTAGTTCGATATTTTTCGCAGCAGGACTTTCCTTAGACAACGGAACTTCAAGCGGCATATGTAGAACTGCTTCTTCTCCATTCTCAAACAATACTGCAACGTGATACTTGCCCGGAATTGCATCAACCAAATGGAACGAACCTGGGCTAACCATATCGCCACTGAATTGGCCAGTTCCTTGGAATACACCTGTACCATTGATTGTACCATAAGACGTCAGAGATTCATCGGATGTATCCACGACAAATACGCCTGCACCAATGATAGTTTCACGATAAAGTGCAGTTGTAAACTGAGCAGTACCATTAGCTGTAAATCGACCACTAGCACCTTCAACGTGACCATCAATCAAATATGAGTCTGTAACATTGGAATCAAGATTACAATATGTTGCATTTTCAGGCATAGTGCCATTGATACAAGTAAACGATGTAGCGTCTTCAATAGTACCAACAAATGTGCCTCGGCCATCGATGATACCCTCTCCTGTGAATGAATGGCCATTCAATATTGCACGAGTGAAATTACCTGTAAAGTCAGTCGCAGTTACCGTTCCTTCCGAAATCATTGTTCCTGAACCAGTGAAGGTCACCTCTCCAGTTGCACTAGGGCCAAATTGACGCTCGCCCTCCACTTCTCCAGTTGAAGTGCGAATGATATATGGGTTCTGAGTAGTTTCATCCCAGATATTAGAAATTCGCAATTCCATGTTCGCTAGAGGCTGCTCACCAAAGTCGCCCTCTCCTTCCCAGAATATTGTCCCCGATGCTCCACTAGCTTCGACGTTTACATCTGAATTCAACACAGCAACACCGTTCGAATGGCCATCTTCGCCATTCACAACTATTGTTGATTCTCCCAACCAAATTGAACCTGATACATTCGCCAAAATACCTGTGATTGGGTTAACCTGGCGGTCTTGATTTGATTCAATTACTAAATCATCACCCCATGAATTTGCAATTTGCTGATCTGCTTGACGCATTGTATCACGAGCAGCGGTCAAATCCGAATCGCCTATGAAAGCAGATATACGAATTTTCCCAGAAGGAACTCGTACACTATAATGTCCATTTTCATCTGCAACAGTTGTGGTTACTGGAATCCAATATGTTCGCTCATCTGAGTCGACGTCGTCTTCTCCACTGAATGCATCTCTTTCGATTAATATCTTAGCATTAGGAACAATGCCTACATCTCCGAGATTTACATCGCCTTCAAGAGTTGCACCTGAATAATATTTCAGAATCTTAACACCTGTATTGGCTGAAAGAAGTTCGTTTTGAGTTGCACCTGGAACATACCAATTAGCAAGTGCGAAATGAGGCATCATTGCACCAGGTAGTGGTTTTGCATATGTCAACGGTGTATCTGGGGTTCCAATGTAATATCGGGCATCCAGATGCTGAGCGGGTTGAGCAATTCGTTCATTAGTTGAATCCAAGCCTAATGAAGTACTTCCATACCCTACATAAGTACGAGAAATCATGGTATTGAAGAAAGATTCTTGATGATCTACTCGCACATCAACTAACTCAATTATATCGCCACCAGTTCCAGATTGACTAGCTAAGATATCATTCACATATTGTTCCTCGAACTCAAGACCAGTCATTTCTTGTTCTGGACGGTCGCCACGCTGTGTGATGTAAACGGTCTGAAGGTAATTGTCTGGATCCAATCCACTCAATGTAGTAGGTGCATAGAAAATACCAGTTGGGTTACCACTGTGCAACCCTTGCTCGGCATATTGATATCCGCCAATTGGATACAATCGATTATCAACTGCAAAATAGCGAATATCATTATTTCTGACAACGGTTTCACCGGGTCCACTTTCAAAACTTGCAACTTCGTATTCCAATGCTGTCAAGTCATGGTACAACGATACCATTTCTTCCATCGAAAGCGCTGTGATCAGTACTTGGCGTGCAAAGGCAAATCGTGCATTCTGGCGATGTAAAGATGTCGATACATCACCGAAATCATCGACTAAATCATTAGTGTACCAATAGTCTCCAATGATGTAATGTGTCGCTGAATCACTAAAACCATCGGCATCCCAATCGACCTTGCTATTCAAGTCGAAACCAGCCTTTGCCTCTTCTAGAGTATCGTAAATTCCAATTAATTCTCGATTTTCATACAAACGATAACTTGTAGCAGATTCCATAGTCCCATCACTTTGGATTTCGTGGCCCTCTGCAAGAACAACATCGTCAGCTGAACCAATAACGGAGTATGCACGGTCTGCGACTGCCGCCCCATTCTCTAATTGAGTGACTGCGAGCCATTCATCCCAGCTTGCTTCATTTGGAAGGTGGCTGCGTAGTATGTTACCGAATTCTGCTGTAAAGCGTTCTCCATCATCATCATCTGGGTCATCCATGGATTCATGGCGCATATCGCCCTCAGCCAATGTCATAATGAACAGAGCGAGTGTATCATGCTCGCCATCTGCAAGCAACATATTACCTGCTGCTGGAATTCCAGATTGGAAATTGTCAGCAACTGTAGGGTGTTGCCCCTGTGCTAGTGCTTGGAACCCATAATCCCACCATGAAACGAATGCCGGTCGTTGTGAGAAAGACTGATCGGAATCTTGATGCTCAAGCCAATCATATGCCTGATTCCAATATCGACCATTAAATCCAGGACCGAATGTACCCATATACCAACACTGATTTTGTGTACTTTGGCATCGTGAAGTTGAATCTTCACCTACACCATAATCGACATAAGGTGAACCATCAAAAACCGACCATCCAAATAATTCTGCACGAAGTACGTCAGGCAGAATGTTGTGAATTGTATTATCCAACTCCTTCTCACCTGATTCCCCTCGAGGTATCCCTGAATCTAGACCATAAACAGCATGCTGGCTGAATAACATCAGCATTACCATCAGGATAGCAGGTACAGCAGGGTGCTTTCGGCTTGCTCCTATTGTGGATCGAAGACGGGCCCCTGAACCTGAAACTCCTAATCGGCGCCATGTCTTCACGAATTCCTTAGTTCCACACCAGCGCCATAGGCCTGCAATAGATGCAGAACCCATAATTGCCATAATTGGAGTTGCGTTGAACATAAATCGTCCAGCAGACCAAGCCATGTATGCTGCAATCAAAATCCAGACTGAAAGGACAAGGTCGATTTCTTTACGGTGACGTAATCCGCGCCAAAGAGCGATTAATCCCATCCCTAATGCGAAAATGAATACAAGGGGACCGAAGTTTGCGAATAATTGGCCTCGGCTTGGCGCCTGAGCCTCCGCAATTGTTCCGAAAACCTTGTTCTTCGAGAAATAATATCCTCCAGTGAACAAAACATCCCATCCATTGTAAATGTCCAACATTTGTAACAAGTATAGACTGAATAGTAAGAATCCAAACAATCCTCCACCCATTACAATAACCATCAACCATGGTTTATCGCGGAATGCTGTGACCACCCAACCGTTGATGATAGTGAATCCAAGAATGTAAAACATAGGTTGGAATCCGCTTGCATCCCATATCAAATTCAATTCCATATTGCCGTAGAATGGCAAAGGAAGGAGGAAGGTGACAAGCATCATCACAATTGCTGCCGAAGTCAACGGCATACTATCACGACGTCTTAGCAAATTCAAAGCAGTTTGAACAAAGAACGCTGCATAAATAATAGCCAAACCGTAAACGAATCCTTTCCATCCTAGTGCAACAGTTGCGAAGGAGACACC
Organism: Candidatus Thalassarchaeaceae archaeon; assembly: GCA_030747675.1. Lineage (GTDB taxonomy): Archaea > Thermoplasmatota > Poseidoniia > Poseidoniales > Thalassarchaeaceae > MGIIb-P. The sequence continues at coordinate 14,056 of JASLKH010000050.1, forward strand.
TGCTAGAATTGCATAAGACATAGCCTGTGCATGTTTCCTAAATGATGCCTTTATTCCACTAAAAAGATGCGTTGGGTTCCAGTGTGAATCTGGTAACAATTTGTCATTACCAACTGTGTCTACTGCACATAACCAGAAATAGAAACCAAGTGACATAAACAAAATAACAAATGCGTCGTGATCAGCTAATGCAAATGTGCTGTGGCTTACATGACCAGGCATTAGTGCCATTAGCCATGCGCTAATTGCTCCTGCACCTGCACCAAAGAATCGACGGCAAGTAGCAGCAATTGGCAGAATAGTTAGAGCGCCATAAATTGCTGGCATTGCGGCGATTGACCACCATGCGGCATCATATACATCACCGGCCAGGAATGGATCGAGGATCTTTCCGCCTAATGCCAATGACCAACTGAAAAGGGGTGGTCGTGGATTAATTGAACCAACTGGGTACGAACGATCCATGTCGATAATAAAATGGCTATTTTGTGCCAAGATGTAATCGATTGCCCGCTTCATGTACCATGGATCAGACCCACCAGTCATATCCCACTCACCTGTACCGTTTGCATTCATTGCAGGTATTACGTTCCACAGTGTTCGTACAACTAATGCTGCCAAGAGGGCTCCACCTACTGTGATTCCATACCAATGCTTGGACCACCATTTAGCAGCCATTCCTGCTGTACGGCGTTCTGAGCCCTTGAGTAATTTCCCAGTGAAACCTGCCCACAATACAACTGAATTCAGCCAGAAGAATATAGCAAACCAAGTAAGTGTGCCAAGACTACCCGTTAGGAAATTGTAACCACTGAGTCCAAACAAACCCATATCTTGCCATCCACCAATACTGTACAGTATCCAGTTAATGCCAACAAGTCCTGCAAGTGTCCGCCAATGCTCAGCCCAACAATAGGCAACGAACAATGCGACAATACCTGTCAAGAATGCCCAAAAGAACCCAATTTGCTCTCCAAGGAAAATAGCATCTGGGTTCTCAAGACTGTGTAAGTGCCACAAACTGAAACCATGTGCAGCCGCCCAAACGAAAAGGGCTGAAAGCAGTGGAATGCATTCTTTTCCAACCATCTCTGGTAAGTCCCTAAACCAACTTCCTTGACCTGGATTTTGCAAACGACCTCGCATTGCTAGAGCTATTAACGCCCCCGTGACAATCGAAAGTACCCACCATGTGAAAAATAAGTACGCAGTTACCGAACGATCTATGTCAATCAGGCTATAATAGCCCCCTAATGTTCCTTCTGAAGACCATGCATGGCCTGCAGCAGCCACCTGAATTGCATACAAGAAACCGGCCACAATACCGACGAGGATGATTTCCTCTTCGTGGCGGTTTGCTCTATCAAAAATATGTACACCAATAGCCGTTATTGTAAAAACAAGTCCCAATAAAGCCGCTCCGTCGTAAATATGGAGCAAACCAACGGCTCCAATTACAATTGCAAACCCTAGAGACACGAGAGAGGGGCGTGTTCCAACAGGTTCGAAGATAATACGTGGTGCTTTGCCAAGTAATCCACCGGCCAATAGCACGACGGTCATCATTAGCAATGTGTTCCATTCACTAGCTTCATAATCGACGTAATTCCAAGTAGCACCTACCATCATGGCTAGCATGATTGCAATTGTCACAGGAATTGCTAGCAATCCATGCAGCGGATTGCTAGATGTCTCTGTTTCGTTTTTCTCATCCATTGTTATTCCCTCTCATAGGTTACTGACTGCATTCGTTCCACTGTCAGCGACGCCGCGACTTGAGACCCCGTTATAGAGTCTCCTCACGCGCTCGCGCGAGGGAAGGGGCGCAGTGCAACGATTCCGATTAACCACTCAAAGTGCCCTATAACCAATATCTTGGCGGAAATGTGACCCCTCAAGATGGACCTCTGAAAGCTTCTGATATGCTAAATTACGAGCCTTTAGCAAAGTCCCAGATATTCCAGTTGCAGCAAGAACTCGTCCGCCACTTGAAATCAATTTCCCGTCCTGAAAAGTTGTTCCTGCATGGTGAATAAAAGCCCTTCCTTCAAGTCCAGTATATTGAGTGAAATCTCCAGTGATTTCTACTCCTTTGATAGGGGGACCTGGGTAACCTTCAGCAGCCAAAACAACAGTCATGGCAAATGCATCATGAAATGTAGGTGTATTTTCGGCCAGCCTACCTTCTGCTACAGCCAGAAATAGGTCACATAAATCACTAGAAATTAGAGGGATTGTCACTTGGGTTTCAGGATCACCAAACCGGACATTAAATTCAACGACGGATGGGGCCCCATTTGAGTCAATCATTAATCCAACATACAAGCACCCTCTATATGGGACATCTTGTGATGAAAGGTATTTGTGCATGGGTTCTACAATTTCTCTGATAGCACGATTACGGATAGATTCAGTCACAACAGGGGCGGGAGCATATGCGCCCATTCCTCCAGTATTAAGGCCAGTGTCACCCTCTCCGACACGCTTGTGATCTTGGCTGCAAGGAAGGGGAACAAAACCTGATTCATCCATCATCACCAGCATACTTGCTTCTTCCCCTGGGAGAAATTGTTCAAGTAAAACAAAACCATCAGAATCAATGGATTGAGTGATGAATTTTCTAGCCTCATCCAAATCTGCTGTTACAACAACCCCCTTACCTCCAGCAAGTACATCCCGCTTCACTACCCATGGAGAACCGAATTTTTCGAGGGTGTCGTCAATGTTACTTTCAATATCTAATCGTGCTACTTCGGCTGTAGGGACTCCCAATTTCAGCATCGTTTCTTTGGCAAATGTTTTGCTTCCCTCCAGCATTGCACCAGTAGCATGTGGGCCAAAACATGGAATCCCATCGGCGCGAAGTTTGTCTGCAAGTCCGTCCACTAAAGGTGCTTCTGGACCCACAATAACCAAATCTGCATTGAGTGCTTTTGCCAAATTAACTTGGCCAATTACATCTCCCGCACTTACTTTGTGATTGGTTGCAATACTGGCTGTTCCAGCATTACCTGGAGCAACATGAACTAAGTCTACAGATGGACTTCCAATTAATCCAATAGCCAAGGCATGTTCTCTACCCCCACCACCAACGATGAGAACTGTCCGCCCCATGAGAGGCTCTAGGTACATCCAGCCTTTGAAGAATCGCTTCAGTAAGGGACTTCTTTCAAACCCAGTTTGTGCCCAATAATATTCGTTATCCTATGAATAATTGGAGTCAAAATAAGTACATACAACATTGGTTTGAAGAGCACGGAATCACCCAATAAAATCCCTGGGAAAAGAAGTAAACCTAATCCAAATGTAAGAACTGCAAATGGCAAAGTGTCCAGTAAAGGTGCGCTTGAAGATACATCTCCTTCTCGCTTTAAACCTCGACGCCGTTTGATGAACGAACCGCCCATGTCTCCAATCATACATCCAAAACCTAAACATGCACCTACAATGAATGCAGCACCCCATTCACCACCAATCCAAAACCAAGATGTGGTCTCCGACCAAGTCAATGGATCAAGGAATATGCTATCCCCTTCCACTGAATTCTTTGAACCAATCCAGTGTGTGAATAATCCAAGAAAGCCTGCACAAAGAACTGCGCCTAGCAATCCATTCCATGTTTTGCCATCACCCAATATTCGATTTCCATCCGAAAGCACTCGTCCAGCATCGATAGGGATTATTGGCCAACCTGTCACCTCAGGTATCCACTTCCCCCCCAACATTGCGCCAGTATTGGCTAAGTATCCTGGTAAATATAGCCAAAGAACTAGGATTATACCCCCAAAGCCAGTCCAAGGTTCACCCGCCATATATTGTCTAGTAGGAATTAGGCTTTGAGAACTTGTGCTCTGGAAGCCGTAGCCTTCATGTTGTATATGCATCTAAGCAATGTCATGGGAAGTAAATTGAATCTGCCTTTGCTAATGGCCGCACTGATGTTCACAGGGTTAATTCCAATGAGTACTGCCAATTATGCACCTACAAATGGCGGACCTTATGCAGTTGATAGTGATGAAACATGGGACCAGGGTGGTTATCTCGATGCACAAGTTGTAATTGAAGCGGGAGCGACCCTTACAATAACATCCAACATTATAGTCAAAGATGGAGCCTCAATAACAGTGAATGAGGGTGCTACGCTGAACGTTTCAGAGGGTGGACTTAGCGCTGAAAATGGGCCACACGCGGTTCGCCCCATCTCAATTTCAGACTCGTCGAGTTTACTCGTCGATTCCAGTGTATCCACTGCTGGTTTTGCTTTGCGCATCATTTCTGCTGCAGATAATTCACTTGAAGGATGGACTGTGAGTTGGGACGATATTACTCCACAAGACATGAATGGAACCATGCACGAAATTAATTTCACTGCACCAAAAGAAGATTTTAGAATCTATTTTGACTTGCCACCTGGGAACTTAGGGGATCTTGTTATTGACCGATTGGAAGTTTTCGACATATCGACTTCAGCAACTCATATTACATACGCAACTGATGCTGCTCCAATAGACTGTTTCCTTGCAGGTGATGTTGGTTTCCCACTAATCGTCAATGGGAATGCTCATTTTGAAAATAGTTTGATTGAAGGTTCAGAGATAACCATCACAGGTGACGTCACTACTGATAGTTCTGCCTTCAAATCATCAGGACCAGTAGTTGTTACAGGAGGAGATGCGAGTCTAATTATGTCAGAAGGATCAATTTCATTATCTCGAATGGATCATGACGTTCAACTCGATAGTGTTGCACAAATCATCTGGGGTGCTGCCAATGGTACAGGTGGATTAATTGATCGTTGGGAGCGTATTGTTCCTGAACAAATTATTCACATCCCTATTGACAACTTTGCTGCAGGATGCCCCTCAGGGGGATGCGTGCAGTACGATTACCATGGCCTGGGTAGCCCAAATGCAGGGAATACTGGGATTCGTGCACCTGACATTGATGGTAATGCCATAGTCCCATCACGGACTGTCGAAATTGGATGGGCTGATAGTACAGATGTATGGAATGAAAATGGTTTTATCGAAATTAAGAAATTCCAAATTGTCTGGAATCTTGACTCATCAATTGGATCTTGGAGTGAAGGTGAAATGGTTCCAATGCCCTATGATGTGGGGGTATTCAACATCCTTGAACATCTCGAATACCCCGTGATTTCAGTTGACTCCGTTGAACTGGAAAGTGATGTAGGTACAATAGGGGAATCAATGGATGTAGTCGTAACTGTATCAAATACTGGAACTGCAGCTGCAGCTGTGGCAATTCTTTGCAATATTGCTGAAACTGGACAAAGTGCTGACATGACACCGCTTTATTCATCGATGACATTAGAGCGTGGAGAAACTGATTCAATCGAGGCGCTTTGGTCCTATGGGGGTAGTGGAGATGCTAGTTTAGTTTGCTTTGTTAATGAACCCGCTCAATTACTTGATACAAGTGCATTCATTACCAACCAAAATCAAACTGGGACTTATGGCGACTCAACGACTGTGGATTGGAGTAGCTCAGATGAAACCGAATTTGACTCTCTACTCATTGTAATTACACTCATCATTGTAGTCATTGTATGCTTAGTTGCTGTAGTAAGAATGGCACAACAAGGTGCCTTCGATGACATCACCTCGGACGGTGATGGAGATGAGGGTGAGGACGAAATTTCCGATGGAAATGATGATGAAGGCGATGGAGAAAGTCGTGTGGACCGCTTCAAAGAATTACTACAGGGTGAAGAAGACTGAAAACCTAACAAGATGATACTGCTTCAAAGGTCTCCCAATTCATATCTTCATCACTGTTTGACTTGTATTCATAGAAAATTGAAGGCATTGTATATCCGCTACCTCCTGCGGCATCTGGCCCGAATTGTGTTGCGGATACATCTAATTTGTAGCACCCGTAATCATCCAATGCTGTATCGCGATCAAAATACCACAAATCAACAGAGTCCTGCACATCACCTTCAATCGAGAAGGTTGCAGTTCGTTCACCGATACTAGTCAGTCCACTACCATAGTCCGAATTGTCCCATGTGGCGCGTGTTCCGGCAACTGAAATTATAGGATAGGATAGCATTTCCATATCGTTATCTACGTAAGTAAAAGCAACGGAAACTGTGTAAGCGCCGCGGATTGACATTGGAACTGTAGATGCATCCTCGGCAATGGATGAAATTCCTACTGCACCATTAATGTAGAGGCGCTTGACACAACTACTGTAGCTATTATCGCAATTTCCTTCTTCGAATGGGTCGATCTCTGCATCAATATCATTCACAGTTCTTGTTAAATTTTGAGATGGCAATGATACAGAACCCGAGGCAGTCCCATCTATACTAGCGAATACCTCATACTTATGCTCAGAAAGTTGAGCGACTCCGTCGGAACTGCCTGACACATAATACGCATTACCTGAATAAAAATCATTGGCATTGATGGTAAATGTACCCATTTCGCCACCTTCACTACTATCACTCATTTCCACTTCGATTTCATCATCCCACACTTCATCGCCATCATAGAGAACTTTGACATGTACATCCGTTGTCCCTGCTGAACTGCCCAATAAGCCTGAAGTGTAACGCATTGACATAGTGAATGTGTCGGTAGCATCATCATATTCTGCGTCAACAAGTGTTGTACGTCCACTGAAATCCATGCCACCAACATATGGAACAGCACCAAGTAAGAGGTAAGCAACAATCAGAGTCCCCCATTGTGCACCTGTCAATGCTTTTCCTAGATTTCGATCATTCTTGATGTGCATAAATGCCACACCAAATGATGCTAAGAAAAGTGCTAGTACAGCAAAACCAGAGTACTCAGGTAATGAAGAAAGCATGAAGATAAGAATCATGCTAACAAATAACGATCCTGCTGCTGCATACAGCATGATTGGTTTGGAATTTGAGGAGGGGGATGTAGCTGAAAATTTGGACAACAATCCACCTGAACCTGATGGCTCTGCATCTAAGACTTTCTTGTGCTCTTTCAAATCGGGATTTTCGGGGTCTCCGGTTGCACTAAACACACCTTCTGGTTCGTCATTCTTTTGTTTGGCTTTCTCAAGTAATCCACCTGACATAATCACACCTACTGGTCAGACCTCGCACTCAGGGTTATCAAACCGTTGGTTTGTATGCGTGTCAACTAGCCCTTTACAGGGATTCCAAAAAGTGCCGAATCAAAGTAACGGGTCTTGGAAAAGTGGGTTTGTACCTTCAAGGTCTTCTCTTGAAACACTACGCCGCCCAACAATTGCTGCCGCAAGACCCAGCATTAGTAAACTCGGGATTAGCATGAATCCAGGTAAGTAAACACCACGGATGTAAATTGTAACAGACTGGCATTGCATAATCGGGAACAGTACATTACTTCTCAATGAATGATCACTGACTGCACAGAATTGAAGATTGTAGTATTGGTCCGACCACCCTTGCTTTTTTGGTGTACGCATCATTACACGCATTGTTTCAGGTGGTGCTTTGGAATCGACCCATGTGGTAGTCTCAGGTAATGAAATCTGGAAGCCATCGTCTTCTAAGTCCTCACGGTTTTCCACACCTATGATGAATTGATCCCGGTTATTTCCGTCATTGTAAACCTTGAACTCAAATGTGTAATCAATCTTCGGACGCAGTTGGCGGAATGGTTCTTCGGCCTGGACTCGGAGTAAAGCGAATTGCTTGACTACGACCATTACGTTGGTGACTTGCGAGGTGCAAGTTGCACAAGGTGCACCATTTGCTTGATCGACACGGGCTGAAATTGTAACTTGGCGACTACCTTCAGTCATCTGGTCGTCACCACGCACAACCACTTCGAAGGTGGCTGTGTCTTGGCTTGCTACCGTAATAGACCCTGGAGCGCTGTAAGTCAGTCCCGCAGACGTGATTTGAATGTTCACTTTTTCGACATAAAGAGTAGGGTTTGATGCATCGCAGTAGGTAGTTCCAATACGTGTGTCACCTGGTGCTACGTCGATTTCTACAGCAGTTGGTGAACACAAAATATTGATGTCTGGATTCACTTGAGCTTCGGCGTTATCAACAGTACCGGCCCAAGTACTAAGTACATAGATTGTCATTAACAAGGTCATTCGGAAGACAGACTTCACAGGTTCCACCATAGGTGGCCTGCACATCATCCATACATAAGCGTTAGTAGGAGACGAACAAATTACTTAATCCCAAAATGTTTCAAAAGTCTTCCAAATCCAAATCGTCAAGATCATCCAAATCGTCAAGATCATCAAAATCGTCAAGATCATCCAAATCGTCGTCTTCAAATTCGAAATCATCATCGTCGTCATCATCAACGGCATCGTATTCGTCGAGGTAGGCAGATGATTTCGACTTCATTCTTTTGACAAGGGAAGCAATTACTGCAAGGACGACTAAGGTCGCCAAAACACCACCTGCAATCCACGCCCAAGTAGGTATATTCATTGCTGAAAAGTCAAGAATACTTTCTGGTTCAGCTGTGGCATTAACAGTAAAGACTTCACTTGTACTACCGAGACGTTCAGTTGAAGTTGCCGTGACTCGGACTTCAATTGATTCAGTATCAAGTTCACTAGGAGGTGTGATACTAACCTCAAATGTTACACCTCCATCCTTTTGTATGGTGAAATCAGGCGGTGGAAAATCAACTAAGAATCCTCTCGCAATTAAATCAGCAGAACCCACTGAAATCTCAACATTATCGGGGGCATTTCCATCGTTTAGTACCGTGACTAATACAGTTTGAGCGAGCCCACCTGCATCTAATTTCATGAAATTTGGGTTAATCTCCATTGATAACTCAGAGTATGCTTCTATGTCAACAAGAATGTTTGATTCATCGGTAGGGCGTATTTGATCCATTATTGGGACTGCCCCCACGCTAGTGACTTCCGCTGAAACTGTCACATTCTTATTTGCGGGATTCATTCCTTCAGTACCAGCAATAGCAACTTGGATATCTATCGAAGCAGATGCTGCAAGTGTAAGAGATGTCGGTCCCACTACGTTTAATCCATCGTTATCATATTCAATCGATATATCCTCACTAAATATTGAACTGTTTTCTATTGTACACATTGCTGTAACAAAATTTGATCCTGTTGACGACACATCTAATGATGCCGGATTCGACTCAAATTGGCACGTAACAGATACAGAAGGTGGTCCGCCCGGCTCCTGTGCGCTTGCAAATGGCAGTAGAAGTGGTACAAGAAGCATCAAAACGGCAAACGCCCGAGAGTGCAGACTACTTGCCATCACCCTTCCCTCACCATCTCTCATTGAAGAAGGGTTCGCGTATTTGAGGTGGACCCCACCGGATTTGAACCGGTGGCCACCCGGTTATGAGCCGGGTGCTCTAACCAGACTAAGCTAGGGGTCCGTGAAACCATGGTGAGAGGGCGAGGCATTTCAGCCTTCACTCTCCGGCCATCGCTAAGTGGATTGCATTTTCAGCCGCTTCTCGACACTCTTCTGGAACAAATACCATGATGTCATTGATAGGGGCGGCGATACTGGCAACAAGTGGACTCACATCAACGATATCTCTTCCATCTTCCAATCGAATCCCTTCACTATATGGACGATATCCCTCTTTTGACACACGAGTTACAAGCATGTCCTCTTCAGGATTGTAGCCAGATTCTGTTAAGATATCTTCAACAGCACTCCTTGCACCCCAAAAAGCAACTTCCGTAAGATCGCGTACACGTACTCTCTTGTGCATACCTGAGCGAGATTCAAGCATACCTGCCCACTTCGAAAGAATTCGGTCAGAGTGAGTGGAAAATGCAGACAACTCTGCCTGTACCAAACTATCAGTTACTGCGAGATAATCTTTCACAGAAAGGTCATTGTCAGTTAACATTCGTTCCATCCTTCGACTCACCGATAATTCTCCTGCAATGACTAGTTCACGTGCACGCTGTAATGCATGAATTACGTATACCTGAGTTAACATGTTGACTTTGTGGAAGTAGACGTTGTGATACATATGGTATCGCATCATCAGGTAAGATTCTACTTCAGCAACCCCACCGCGAGTGACTGTGAGGTGTCCGTCTTCCCCAATCCGCATTGCCCTAAATATTCGAAACACATCGAAAGTCCCGACTTTCGCGCCTGTGTTGATTTGATCACGCATGAGATAATCTAGACGATCAATGTCAAGTTGGCTACTGACAATGTCATGCAGAGCTGGGAAATCAACCGAACCATCCATGATGCTGAACAAACGTGCAAGGCCGTCCTCTCCAATCAAATCGATTAAGGCGAGGCGGAGATCATTATTCGGTTCGTTGAGGATACGCCCCCCCCACTTTTCGTGATGATGATATGTAGCGTATACATCTGGACTTTCTAATGCATGGCTAAAGGGAGGGTGACCAATGTCGTGAAGGAGGGCAGCGTACCGAACTAAAGTGGCATCTTCTACTGAAATTCGGCCAGGATGGACGACTTCAAGGTGCTCGAGAAGAACGCCTGCAAGATGTTGGGCTCCAAGGCTGTGAACAAAGCGAGAGTGGGTGGCAGTTGGAAATACATAGTGGCATGTTGCCAATTGTTTGATGTCTCGTAAACGTTGGAATGTAGCAGTATCAACTAATCGGCTAATATCTGGAGTCAAAATAATGTCCCGATGGACGTTGTCACGAACAACACGGTGATGATCAGCCATAATTTCACCTCACAAAGTTGAGTTACCACCCACAGGAATTACATTCAATGGACCAATGTCGCCTCGAAGAATTGGTCCTTCGGTCACTGTAGCGAAAATTCCTATATCTTGCATATTATGCGATAGGCCAAACCAGGGACGTCCGTACTGATCAACAGCCATGTCAAGAAAATCTCCCAAGCCTCCGCAGCGATTGTAACCACATCCCGCCTCGGTGGAAAGAGGATCATTTGCTTGATTGATTTGGACTGTAGTCAACAATGGGTTTTGACTAAACGCATCGGTCATGATAGTCATGTAACCATTCCATACGTCTCCACCAGTATCACCAACATATCCAAAGGCGACTCGGCCGGCACTTCCTGCGGTAACAACTGGGAAACCAGTCCCTATGAGTCCTGCCGGTGGTGCAATCATCATTGCATCACTCCAACTATCGCCATCGTCTCTCGAATAGGCATAGTACGGCATATCATCAGAACCAATCCACATCGCATGGACATTGTTTTCATCATCTATCGCAACTTGGGCTTCTTCGGCATTCCAAGTATCAGCTGTTCCTGTGTCACCAGTTGGCAAAGGATGCTCTGTCCAAGTCAACCCACCATTTGTGCTGCGATATATCGAGTACCCATCGCCATCACATCCATGTTGCCCACGGTAGAAATTACCATTTTCAGCCCCTTCAAGGTGAGCGCTGAGTCCACCACTTTGGCAAGATAAAGGTGCACCAGGTACTTCGGGACTCCAGTTCCATCCACCATCTTCACTAATAGAACACAAGGGCATAGGTGCGTTGCCATTAACGCAGTAAACCCAGGTAGTAGGGTGTAATGCCCCTCCTGGTGCTGATGTAATGGTCTGATGATCTTGAACTGAATACGGGGATGTTGAAAGGGTAACTGGTTTCCAAGATGCGCCCTCATCGTCGGACCACTCAACGGTCATTGCTGCTAAAGCATGCATATCGAATTTCATTATTCTATCAGTCCATTTGTCAACATAGATGTAAGGGTCATTGCTACTAACAACTGGAAGTAAGGGATTATACACATTAGCACAAGAATAATCTGAAAGATTTGTCATCTCAATCAAACCTGTGCATTGGACTACTGCGGTTGCACCACCAGGTCCATTACCCCAACTTGACATGTAGAGGTTGTCAGCAGAAGTTATGCCAATGGTAGGCTCAAAGGTGCTCATTCCAATTCCATAATAACTGCCATGTGTCCAAAACGGCATGTTATTTCCAGTCAAATTTGCTGTAATATTAGCCTCTAGCACAACTGAGGAATTCAGAGCATCAATTCCACCAGCATAGTGATACCAAGTCCCCATTGGTATTTCACGTCCAAAGTTGAAAGGGTTGTCATCAACGGATGAAGGCCCAGTGTCATCAGACCCAAGACAACCCATCAGGCTGGTACAAAGCATTAGTATTGACAAAATCAATGCTGACTGAATCCTACTCATGCTCCCCCCCCGGCCCTATGGGGCCGGGTTCTCGGCTTCAACCCGACGGTTTGTCCAAAATCGTATTTCCCAACAATTAGGGTTGATTTCAGTCGCCCCAGTAGGCCTCTCGAATTGCCTGATTCGCTTCCATACATGCAACTACATCTGCTGGCCTAGAAGGCATCGATTCAAAGCCTGCAAGGTGGTTGTAAATTGGTTCGACATTGGACATATTGACTACACCCCAACCCACTTGACTACAAGGTGCCACAGGAGATATTGGCATGGTCCCCGATGTTGGATCCCAAGTTGAAAAACTTGGATACCAAGCAGACAAATTCAATGCATCACGCAACAAACTATTCGATACTGAAAGATTAGTGGAATTGACAAGCATGCCATTGCGATTCTCACTAGCGCCAGAACCCATGTCACTCCCAAGTTCTCGAAGTTGTGTCAACACGAGGCTGAGTATTCCGGCTGTGCGAGGTGTCGCGAACGATGTTCCTGAGGTCTCATGATATCCATTTGTATCATCATGATTGGGTAAAACTTGAGTCCAATCAGCAGCAATGTCGGGATAGGAACCACTCATTGTTTCCTTTTGATCATCATCTTCCTCGGCATATCCCGAAATTCCAATCGACCAAGGAGGTCCCGCAGTGGAGTCTTGAATTGCAGGCGATGGAGTGTTGTCTGATGCCCCTGTGTGGACCTTATTTTTCTCCACTACTGCAACTCGCGTAGCATCCTCAATTCCAGGAACTGGGACGCTTCCAATGGGGCCGAATGATGTTGTGATAACGTCCACTAATGGCTGATTAGCTGCTGCTAAAACTGCAGCATCACTGAATCCTTCTACAAAGAAAATAATTGCATTGGGATTAGCATCAAGAACGGCACCAGTTACTGCTGTACCGTGCCCATCTGCTGGATCATCTAAAATTGGAATATCTGTATCGTCATCTGGAGTAGTACCAATTATTCGAGTCCCTGGGAAGTATACGATATCACTCGATGTAATTACATCCCAGCAAGACGAGAGGTCAGCCTCGTAGCGTTCTTGCCAAGTCCCATTCTGAGTTAAGTTACACCACATTGTCACTCCTAAACCTTCTAGAAGCCAATCAGGTAGAGTTTCATTCAAAGTGAATCGGGCATGATACACATTGATTCCTGTATCAATAGGTGCCACTACACTGTACGCACCAAATTCTGGTTCGGCTTCGATCTCTTCTACTCCTTTTTCTTCATTGCCAAAGCACCCAGACAATGTTGAACCTAGCACCAATATGGACAAAATTAGAGGAATTCCCACCTTGCGCATGTTCACCCTCCACTTCGGCGGAAACTGCGTTAGGCTTCAATTCGACGGTCGGTTTTGGGAGGGACACCTAGCCAAAGTACAACTGGAATTGAAATCATTAAAAATGAAAATATCCATGAAAAAGATGAACCCCAAATCACCCCGTATTCTGGAATAAAACGAGTGGCGACTAAAGCATACAAACTTACTGACATTGAACCTAGCATCATTGGGCCAATTGCGCCACTGGGAACTTCTTCTCCCTGGGAAAGCCAAAGTGCAACCATACTGGTCAAGAAAATTGCAGGGAATACTGAGGCTATTCCTGCCAACAATGGTGAGCCTTGTTGGGAAAGCCAAACTGCCACTCCAATTGCTGTTGCAGCCGCGATTCCCCTTAATGCAAGAGTAAAGACGCCTACCTTGTTTTTCCCTTTTGGTGCAGGAACAAAATCAAGGGTAGCCCACCAACCAAAAATTAAACCTACACCAAGAGTGCAACTGCCGACAATTATTGGATTGGAATCTGAAAATAATTTTACAGCAAATACTGCCCCAGCAAACCAAAAACAGAGATTCACTACAGTAATTCCAGTGAGTCTGATTCCGAAAGACCAGTTTGGCACTTTTGAAGGTGTGAATCTCCATAACCACAAAAAAAATGAATTTAATAGCATTCCAACTGGAACCATTCCCATTGAGGAATTAAATGAAGACTGACTTGAATCTGCAATCCAAATAAATGCTGCTGCAGGAACAATAGTTGTAGGCACTGTCCCTAAAGCACCACCAATTACACCACCATATTTCTCAATCGCGACGGTGACGGCGATGGCCACCAAACCTGCAAGAATTGCGGCCAGCAGGATTTGAGCCTGCGAGTCCATCTTAATCCCCTATTTCTGATTCAAAAGGAGATTCAACAAAATCAACTCCTCCACGGAGTTTTTGTAACTGCATGTACAGTACTGCTGCGGCTCCCAATGAGAGAAAGAGGAGGAACGAAAGTCCACCGACAATCAAGCCCGTACTCAAGAATCCGGAATCCTTCGAATCTGTAGGAGCCTTCTCACTACCCATGATATGCAAATGAGTAACTATGTTGGCGCTGGAGTTACTTCCAACGAGCGCACGAACCATGAGGGTTTGGTTACCTTCAACCGTATTGCCTGGCAAATACTTGAGACGGTCAACAAACATATCATGCTCAATTTCAAATTCTTCCGAACCTGGAACAAAACTATCCAGATCCATCCACTCATCACGCATGTCCCATGTCCGCCACTGGATTTTTTCTGCAGTACCTTCAATCACAAACGTGATTGATTCACCTTGGCCAACGTGTACCTTGTTGTCGCCCATTGCTGATGTGGAAAGGTTGACTGTGACCATATCAGTAAACCCGTAGACTTGATTGGCGGCTTCCATAACAGCCGGATGTGCTCGAACCTCGCCATGACCATACACATTATTCTGTCTTGGTGAAAGGGTAAGATCCTCCCCACATGGCTCATTCGCAAACTTGTGGTGGCACTGTCTGTACTCTGCGGTTTCTTGCATTATATTGCGGACATCAAAAGGTGAAAGCTCTGGGTTCGCTTGGTACATCAAAGCCGCGACACCTGCCGCCCCGGGTGTAGCCATGCTGGTACCGGACATCCCTGTATATCCAGTTCCCGAATTGGCCTCAACAGACATGACGTCTGATCCAACAAAAGCAATGTTTGGTTTAACCCGAATAACTGTAAGGCCATCATCCCCCAATACAGGTCCATTGCTTGAATAGGGAGCGATTCCGGGATCTTCGCCCTTGTCAAGAGCACCCACTGTGATGACATCTTCTGCACTACCTGGTGTCCCTATCGTAGATGGACCAGCACTGTTACCTGCAGCAATGAATAGTGCAATACCAGAACGGACCATCTCGTTGGCCATTCGTGCAACACTCTCTTCTTCAGCACTTGTCATCTCGATGGCACCTGGACCACCTAGACTCATACTTGCCGCCCGGATGTTGAAATCGTGACGCTTGTCTACAGTCCACTCCATGCCCATCATAACACCTGCAAACGATCCAGAGCCGCCTGAATCGAGTACCTTCACGCCGACCAGCTGGGCTTGTGGAGCCATCCCTGTATGCTCGTAAGTTGGCGCACCTGTGCCGGCTGTTGTGCCTGCACAATGTGAGCCATGTCCCTGGTCATCATAAGGGAAGATTTCAGTGCCATTTGTGAGTGTAGGGTTGTTAACGACGTCATAGAATGCGATTATTTTCGGATCATCTGTGCTGTTGTCATCATCCAAGTCATCCAGACCTACATGCAATCCATCAATACCGGTATCGATAATTGCAACAACGCTACCTGCGCCATCATAACCTGTTGCTTCGTAAATCTCCCATACACCATGCGTGTCCTTAACATCGGAGTTCATGATTTGCAGAACACTGTCCAATTCAACCATAACGACACCAGGAAGCCGTGACATCGGAACAATGTCCTCAACGGCGACTGAGCCTGCGATGCTGTCAATGAGGTGGAATGTATGTAGATGGATGAAATCTAGTTCATTCTCCAAAAGTTTGACATCTTCTTCAGTTGGAAGATGATCCAAGTTGACAATGATGTCGATATGACCGTCGTCATCGACCCAATCAAAGTCGGTATTATTGAGAGCAACCCATATGTCATCGTCGATTCCATCCTTGTCCTTGTCCATCAGCGTATCTTCCCACCAAGACATCTCATCCAGAGGGGGATAGGAAGTCGGTTGTGTTGCAGCTACAGCTACCAACGCTGGGAATACGAATAAACCGATGGCGACGAATGTAAGAATGGCTCGATAGCGGTTTTCAGACATGTTATCACCCTACGGGTGAATCCTAGTAGATTTGAAGTAGCCGGTCTAGTGTGTTCATGTAATTCTCATATTTTTTGAAATAATTAGCAATCTACTCATCGGGAATGTTCATGCCAGATACCTGTTGTGTGCACAATATGACCAAGATGTGGGGTGCCTTTTTTCTATCCATTTTACTGGTATCAACACTGAATTTCTACGCAGTTGTTAGAGAACCTGATCGAGTTGAGATTAGTGACATACACGAGCATGTCCAAGAAACCGTGAAAGTTGAAGGAACTCTAATTTCATGGATTGCAGATCCATATTCGGATGGCTCTGATAGAATCGATTTGCAAATTGAAGATGATTATGATGTGGTGAAGGTGCAATGGAGGGACACTAGTGATGATATGCCACCAATTGGGTCAACCATCATTGTTGAAGGACAAGTTCGAGAATACAATGGTAAAATATACATCGAATCAAAAGGCATGGGGGCCGTGACTCAAAAAGAAAGTGCGGGTGTGGAAGAACTAGGGCTGACGCTGAGTGACTTCGCCAAGAATTCCTCTGATTATGAAAATGAGATTATACGCATCACTGGATATATTTCAAGCCCAATTTCACCGTCCGATACATACCAAACATTCACGCTCACTGACAACCCAACTTACCTAAATTCCGATCATAGATTGTATGTTTCTTTGCAAGGAAGAACTGATGCTTGGATTGAAGCAGGCTCGAAAGTTAATGTCACAGGATGGGTTCAATTCGACGAAAGAAATTATCGTTGGCTAATTGTAGTTCAAAGTTCCACTGTTGACGTCTTGAATCCTGAAGGTGCCAAGAGAATGTCATGGGATTCAACAATGGAAATATGGTCTTATGACATTGGAAAATTGGTTACTATCAGTGGAGACCTCACAGTCACTGAAGAAGGTGAATTCTGGATTTATGACCCCAGTGGTAGTAATGCCAGAGTCTGTTTGATCCCAAACATCGATTTGTTCTGGAACCCCAGCACCGGCAGAGGTGAATTTGAAGGACGTCTTGCTTGGTCAGATGAGAAAGTTCAGATTTGTCTCGAAATGTCTGAACTACCAGATTATACATCACCTGCTCCAAGTAATGGTCCTTACGAATACACCCCCCTAATCGATATTGCTGAAAATATCGAAGAGTGGAAAAACAAAATTGTCAACATTTCTGGAGTCATAAAATATACCGTAGAACCTGGAAAGGATGGATATATTGCAGATGGAACTTACGATGCAGGGTACAATACATCAATTCGTTTTACATGCGTATGCGCACACGATTACTGGCTTGAAGAAGGGCAAGAAGTACAGATGTTGGGAGCTGAAGTTACATGGGATACCCGTAATAGTCGAATTGAATTAGTTGCACAAACCATCGAAGTTGTTGGAGATACTCCTCCGCCCGAACCATTTGGATGGAACAAGGGTTGGGCTGATTGGAAATATCAAATTGGAGTCCACGTCACAGTTGCAGGTACGTTGAATACTACAGATGATGGAAATATGTGGATTGTTCGTTCAGGGACTGATGAGCGCATGTGCCTCTATGATGATGGTTCTGCAAATAATTTACAATATAATTCAGAAGGGGTTAGCAATGGTGTCATCACATGGATAGGGCGGCTCACATATGCTGATTCAATTGAAACTGCACTTTGTCTAACATTGGAACCAGGAACTGCTTGATACTGAGGTGATTTTTCTGGAAGGATTCATGCTAGAATGGGCGTGGCTTATGGCCGCATTCTTCATCGGTGTGTTTCTGGGATGCATGACTGGTTTAATCCCTGGATTCCACGTCAACAATGTCGCACTAATTGCACTTTCAATGTCGCCTCTCGCTGTCTCCGCAGGTATCCCCCTGGAGGCTGTCGCAGCGATTATTGTAAGCATGGGGACCGTGCATACATTCCTGAATTATATTCCCAGTGCATTAGTTGGAGCGCCCGATGGTGACACTGCTCTAGCTTTACTACCTGGGCATCGGATGCTTATCTCGGGTCATGCGGCACAAGGTGTGGCCTACTCTGCCAGAGGAAGTCAACTTGGATTATTGCTAAGTATTCCATTACTCATTTTTGCAAGACTGCTTTTTGGATCGAATCCCGGACTTGGATTGTATGATTTGAGTCGAGATATTCTACCCTGGTTACTACTCACCATCTCTGCATTCCTAATCATCACTGAAACAACAAGGCTAGCATGGCCACTTTGGATGCAGAAAGTAACAAGTTGGGCACATTATCCTCTGAAAAGACCCATTGAATTCACCATCCCAATTGCCAATTGGAAAATATATCGGAGATGGGAAGCAATTGATTTCAGATTAGGTGATAATTCCCGTATAGCAGGAATGATTGCTGCAACTGCATTCTTCCTTCTCGCTGGATTCTATGGGTGGGCAGTATTCATTCTACCTGGTCGTTCACCCGTGGGTATGCCATCAGCAACATTGCTTATGCCAGCCCTTGCAGGTCTATTCGGTATTGCCAATTTAATTGATATTTATGTGACAACAGCAGAAATGCCACCTCAAGAACAAAATTGGGAATTACCGCCTGTAAAGCCTCTGATTGTACCCTGCTTCCTCTCCTCTTGTTGCGCTGCTGTTATGGCGATTTTGCCCGGCATGACTGCTGCTCAAGCAACGGTGGTTGTTATGAGTGCTCGAAATTTCTGGGGTAGATTAACAGACCCCGATTACATTCCCGCAGATTTCGAATACGGACCTGGTGGTGTGAACGACCCTGCAGCCCAAGCACGAATCCAGGCTTATCGGGCAGAAACTGCCCGCCTTCATGGATTAGGAGGAGATACATTAGTCGCTAGTGCAGCACCGATGATTGTCGCCGAATCAGAAGGTTGGGATGCGGTTGTCGGTGAAGATGTTGAAGTCATTGAAGCACCTTTAGGGGATGTCCAACCAATGGATACAGATGCAAAAGAATTGGAAGAAAAAGAGTTGGAAGATCAAGACATGCTCAAAAAAGCAAGAGAAGTGAAGACCACGTCTCCTGACTTGGACCTTGATGCTCAAACACGTGAGCAAGACCTCGAAGTGATTGCTGTTCTTTCCGCAACAAATACAGCTGTGACAGTAATGGTACTGACCTTCCTATACCTAGTACTACGACCTCGTTCGGGAGCCGCCCTCGCTCTGAATATGATGTACCCCATTGATCAATGGACTATGATTGAACCACCGTCTGATTACATTCGCTTAATGGCGATTACAATTGGATCTGGGTTATTCGCGGTTCCAGTCATGATCAAAGTAGGAAAAGGGATGCTCAAATTGCATGAATTAATCCCACTTCGCACCCTTGTTTTGAGCGTGATTGGATTCGTGACTGTTCTAGTTTGGCTCTCAACGGGATGGATAGGGATAGGAGTTCTAATTGTGGGGACTACAATGGGATTAATGCCGCCTCGAATTGGGATACGGCGAAGCCATGGAATGGGTATTATTCTCGTCCCGATTATGATCTATACATTTGCTCAAAAGTATGACAGTTTCGGATTTATCTGAGCAACCTAATGAGGGTAGCGACTAAGGAGGAGTGGTCCTCACGCATGAGCGCAGGGCTATGCCCTGCGGTGGATGCAATGCGAAAGAATGCACTATTTTTTGCTACAATGATGATTTTGATGACACTCTCGCCACTGGTGCAAGCCAGTCAAGGGCGGTCTTCTGCCTGCACTGTTGATGTTTGCATCAACGAATTGATGCCTAATCCAGCTGGGTCAGAGTCAGGGAGCTATCCAGCTGGTGAATGGGTTGAACTTTACAACAGTGGAACTTCTGATGTCAACCTACAAGGATGGGCCCTGACTGATCTAGCAGGGTATACTCACCCAATTGATGCAAACACTTGGGTTGATTTTGTTAATTTGGCCACGCCGTATGTTATTCCAGCAGGCGATTATGCTATAATTGCTGAAAATAACCAAGGCACTCTCAAATTGAACAACGCAGGCGAAACATTGGATTTAATCGACAATAATGGTGCGACTGTTCAAACTGTAACTACTGGGCAAGCAAGTAGCGACATCAGTAAGGTACCTGGGGCTTTGACTACAGATGATTTTACTGATTCTGGAGCCAATACACCGGGCGCTACGAACAGTGGTGGTGGGACTGGGCCAACTTTCGTTCAAAGCGATATCAGAATCGCCGAGGTGATGCCTGACCCATATTGGTCCAATGATAACGGAACATGGCCTGGTGGTGAATGGGTTGAAATAGCCAACACGGGGCAAATTGCTGTAGACCTCGCAGGGTGGACTGTGGAAGATGCTGCAGGGAATTCCATGCAAATGAACATCACCCACCTTGTGGGTTCTGGAACAATCATTCAGCCTGGAGAACATCGTGTTGTTGCTGTAAATGGAACTCGGACTTATGGGATGTTGAACAATGGTGCAGGTACTGAATTGGTCAAACTGAAAATGCCTGATGGGATGGTCACACACCAAGTGGAGTATTCAGGGCCAACGAAACCTGGGCATTCCTATGTTAATTCAACCAGCATAATTGGTGATTGGGGCAGAAATGCTATCCTCTTGGAAACAGCGAAGTGGCCTACACCTGGACAACTGAATTCACCCCTCGACACTTTGCCAGGAATTGGTTTCCAAATCAATGAAATTTTAACGAATGCAACAGGAATATCTACCGGTACGTGGGTAGAATTCTACTACCCTGATACAGAAAATGCACCGACCATTGACACATCGAGTTATTCGCTTATGACTGCCACTGGACGTATGAGTCAACCTTTGCCGGCAAGTATCCAACCAGGTGAATTCGTTGTATTCGGCCCAGTGGATTTGATCAACATTTACGATTCATTATCTCTTGTTGATGGTAATGGTGATGTTCGACAAACAGTGAGTTGGGATTCGCCGCAAAATGCTAATGTCAGTATTGTCCCATCCAACCCACTAATGGTGGACTCTCCATGGGATGCATCAGATTACAACACACCTGGTGCATTGAATCCAGGTCAGGGAAATAATACTGGGGGTAATAACACTGGAGGCAACAATACAGGTGGAAATCACACAATCAGTATGGATATTCAAATTTCAGAAATTATGCCAAATCCTCTGGGGTCAGATTCACAAGCCGAACCGAATGGAGAATGGGTTGAATTGTATAATGCGGGTAATGAATCAATTGACCTGACTGGATGGAAGTTGCGTTCAGGAGCAGGATACACATTACCAATGTTGAGTTTAGACGTTGGCGAATATCACGTGGCGTACTTAGGAACTCATTCAATCAGTTTACCAAACAATGGAGGTACACTCGAACTTTCCGATTATGACGACAATTTAGTTCAAACAGTTACATGGGAATATTCAGCATTCGGCATGAGTATGGTTGCTGGAGGTGACCCACTTGGGCCAGACCCTTGGGTGATGGCACCATGGAGCACACCCGGTTCTACAAACGCATTGTTTGAACACCCATATTCAGGGCCGACTGAAATTTTAATGAGTGAAGTTAGTGCTCAATGTAGTGCACCAGAAAATGGACTCACAGGTGAATGGATCGAATTATTAAACGCTGGTGCATACCCTGTGGATCTATCTCGTTGGTCTATTCGAGATAAAAGCGGAAATGAAGCAGCTGTCGCACCTGACAGGATATGGGGTCGAACAGATAGTTCAACAACTCTTGAACCTGGAATGTATGCCGTATTGTTATTTGAAGAAAATATCTTGACAAATATGAACGAATCAATTGAACTCCATAACCCAAATCGTGTTGTAATACAGTCACTCTCGTGGGAAGAAAGTACGGATTGCTTGACACTTGAATCCCGAAACGGGAACGAGCAAACACGTGATACGCTTTGGCCTACCCCTGGTGAGGTAAATCCAATTATTGACATCTACGATGGCAGTCAAACACTGAAATTCACGCGGTTCATGCCAACGGAAATTGATAACAGAGCTAATGATTGGTTTGAGATTACCAACACAGGTACAACATTGGTTGATCTGAATGGGTGGAGAGTTTCTAGGGACCGAGCACCATCCTCAGCATTCAATTCAACATTCAGTGTTACGCATGTACTATACCCTGGAGAAAGCGTTGTTATTTCAGAAAATCCTGCAAATCTAGCAAGCGATAGTGGTCCAGCATCCATTGATGGAATGGTTGCATTCAGTGGGAACCCCCCGCACTTAGTTAATTCAGGTGGTGCATTGCAATTAGCAGCACCTGACGGAACAGTTGTTGACACATTTGTGTATGGAAGTGGCAATGCAGAAGTTGTGGGTTGGACTGGTGGTTCGCTAGAATTACCTAACACAGATTACGCTGGATTGATTCTTATGCGAGGTGACGGATGTGGGACACTACCAGATACAAACTCATCCGCAGATTGGGAATATCGTTGGCTTCGATTAGGTTCAAGTCTATTCTGTGATGAAGGTATATTCTCGACTACAGGTTCACTCACACCAGTAATTTCGCCACAAGGGTCACTTGGCCAAATGGTCAATTGGATTGGAGGTGCAACTGAATCTATGCACATACACGTCTACCAATTTGATTCTCCTGAACTCTTTGTAGCAATTCAAGAGGCTGTAAATCGTAATGTTGACTGCACGATACTTCTCGAGGGAGGAATTCTTGGAGATGCTGATGATGGTGCAAGTCAGCGTGGTTGGGCTGATGAACTGAGCAACATAGGTTGCAATGTACTGTGGATGGTTGAACCGGATGGAAACGATGCACCGATGGCTCCATACCGATACATTCATTCAAAAGTCGGTGTAATTGATAACTCAAGTGTGTGGATTGGAAGTGGTAATTGGAAACGCTCAACATTTCCCTTAGATGGAGATGCCGCGAATCGTGACACTGGAATCATCATCGAAAGTGATGATGTGGCCGAAGTAGTACTCTCACGCATGCTTTGGGATGAAGATTTGAGTCACCGGCACATCATTTCTCAAGATGATGCACCTTTATCCATGGGGAGGCCAATGGGATGGAGTGCCCCCTCAGCATCCAGCGAATTTACAACCCCTGTTGAACCCATGCCTACTTTCGAAGATTCATTCACAGGACGTGTGCTAACTTGTCCTGATGATTGCATCGAAGGAATTGTTTGGTTAATTGACCAAGCAGATGACACATTGGAAATATCCCAACAATATCTGTACATGGATTGGACTTGGGGGTATGGAGAGAACCCAATTATAGACGCTATTGAAAGAGCTGCTAGAGATCGAGATGTACAAGTCAGATTATTGCTCAATGGGTTTGCGTTTGATGGGGTTTCAATCAGTCCGAAGATTAGGGAAACTGTGGATTACTTCAACCACGTGCTGAACATGACAGAGAATTTAGATGTCGAAGCAAGGTTGATGTCAACATCAGAAAACATTACCAAATTACATGATAAAGGTGTAATTGTTGATGGGAGCATTGTCCTATACAGCAGTATCAATTGGGGGAGTAATAGTGCCTTGCGCAACCGAGAGATGGGAGTCGCAATTGAACACACAGGTCTAGCACTCCATCGCTTAGCAATCTTCAATGAAGATTGGGAGCGCATGGATTCAAGCATGGATTCTGATGGAGATGGGATGCCTGATATTTGGGAAGCCGAGAACGGATTAAACAGAACACGAGCACTTATTCCAGGTACAATAACAAGTGAATTTAGTGTGGATCGTGAGAACGACGGGTTGTCCAATCTAGATGAATACCGCTACGGTGGTAATCCAAATTTGAACGATACTGATGGCGATTGTATCGGAGATGGTGATGAAGTGAGACTCGCCACCCTCACCTACGGAGTAGATCCTGCATTGGCCGTTCAAACTGCTGATGCTGACTTGGATGGAGAAGATGATTACCTTACATGGGGCTGCACCATCGAATATACAGATGATGACGATGCAACTACTCCTTTAGATGAAGATGACGATGAACCAGGTATTTTCCGTGAAGATGCAATGGATAGTGGGGCTGCAAAGGTGTTCCTCGGAATGATTATCATCGCTGCAATTTCCTTGCTAGGAGCTGTAGCCATGATGGTTATTCGGAAACAACGTGAAACCGCAGGGAATTTCCTACTTGACGATGCTGAAATCTCAGAGGAAGCATGGGGTGATGATTCAATCGAGTCGACACCCGCTGGTTCGGTGATTCTGGAAGGTACAAGCCTAGGGGAAAACGCAGGCAGTGAGGCTCGTGAAGTCTCTGCAGGTCGTGACGATGGGGTCTTTGGCGCCCCACAACTGGACGGGTATGATTTCCCCAACTGGTCACCACAAGAAGTCCAAGCCTCTCTTGACCAAGGCTGGACTGTCGAACAGTTGAGAGAAAAGTACGATTCCGAGCAATAAGCACACGAAGGATTCATGGGCACTCGGGTTTCGCTCTGCATTATGGCAAGAGATTCCATTCCAACACTTGACCTGCGAGAATATACAAATGGCGACCAAGGAAGTCGTGCAGCATTCATCCAAAAAATGGGTGAGGCTCTAGAAGACATCGGCTTCTTTGCATTAACCGGGCACGGCATTCCACTTGACGATATTTCTCAAGCATACGCGGTTTCTGAGGAATTTTTTGATAAAGACGATTCAGTCAAAATGCGCTGGAATCAGTCAGGTAATCAAAGAGGATACGTACCTTTTGGTGTAGAACACGCGAAAGACAACCCCGCCCCTGATCTCAAAGAATTCTGGCAGACGGGAAGAACACTTTCCGATGGTCATGCAATGAAAGAAGTATATGCCACAAACATATGGCCGACAGAGGATGCCCCTGAATTTGAACCCGCAATTGATGGGCTCTACATCCAGATGGAAGAATTGAGTAGAACTCTATTGGAAGTTTGTTCCGAGTATCTAGGCAAAGGTCCGAATTGGCTACCAGACATGGCAATTGATGGCAATACAATTCTCCGAATTTTGCATTACCCTGCACTAGGAGCAGATGTGCCAGATGGTGCTGTTCGCAGTGCCCAACACGAAGACATCAACTTCATCACACTTCTAGTTGGAGCGAGTGCTGATGGGTTAGAAGTTATGGACCATGATGGTGAATGGATTAAAGTTCAAGGAAATCATGAACACATCATTATCGATTCAGGAGATATGCTGCAAAATTTAACGAATGGGCTTTTCAAGGCAGTCACGCATCGAGTAGTCAATCCACCTGATTCAACCAGTGACCGATATTCTATGCCAATGTTCACTCATCCTCGTGATGATGTTGATTTGACGCCTCGTCCCGAATTCATTGCCCGAACTGGAGGAGAAGCACTCTATCCAAGCATTAGCGCTGGTGAATTCCTTCGCCAACGACTAATTGAAATCGGGCTGATTAAGGATGATTGAGATTCAACAATTCGTCGACGGAGTTGTCGATGGCTCACTTTCTGATAAGGAAGTAGAATCATGGATGAAAGAAGTTTATGAAAATGGTCTTTCCAAGGAAAAAACTGTCATTCTAACTAATGCAATGATTCATTCAGGGTCCGTGTTACAGTGGCCAAATGAATGGGCTCATCTTGTGGTTGACAAACATAGCACAGGAGGGATTGGAGACAAGGTATCGTTACCTCTTTCTCCTGCTCTTGCTGCTTGCGGGCTGAAATGTCCTATGATTGCTGGGCGGGGACTTGCCCACACAGGAGGGACTCTGGATAAACTCGAATCATTACCTGGATATGATGTTTCAATTTCCCCAGAAAAAGCACTGGAAATGGTCGCCAATATTGGATGTATGATTGGAGGGCAAACAAGTGAAATCGCTCCCGCAGATAAACGAATGTACGCCATTCGTGATGTGACTGGATTAATTGCTTCAGTCCCACTCATTACGGGCTCAATTGTTTCCAAAAAAGCTGCTGAAGGACTAAGCGCACTTGTGATGGACATCAAAGTTGGCCGAGCGACATTCATGAAAAATGAAGATGATGCGAGAAAGTTAGCTCAGAGTATTGTATCTACTGGGGAAGGACTTGGGATTAAAACTTCTGTGACATTAACTGAAATGGACACTCCGCTTGGTTTTGCTGCAGGAAATGCCCTTGAAGTCTTGGAAAGTGTTGAAACATTGCGTGGCTATGGGCCTGCAGATTTGGAAGAGTTGGTTTGTGTACAAGGTGGAATCTTGCTTCATGCAACTGGTTTAGTTGAATCCATCGAAGAAGGAGCGAATCGTATTCATGACTCACTTCTCGATGGGACTGCACTTGAGAAATTCGAACAAATGTGCATTGCACAAGGAGTCACAGCATCTGTTTTCCAAACCGAGCGATCGTTGTTAGATGCCATTGGTTTGCTTGATCCCACCCTCAATTCAACTGAATTCAAAACAACACAACATGGATATGTTGCTGATATTGATGCAATGGCACTTGGACAAGTTGTCCTCGAATTAGGTGGAGGTAGGCTCAATCTAGGTGACGATATTGATCACTGTGTTGGATTTGTGCTTGATGCCCATATAGGGTCCATGCTTGAAAATGGCGACCCATGGATTACAATTTACCATAGAGAATCTCTTTCTAATTCACATTCTCAACTCGTTTCAAATGCGATAACCTTGGATGAAAGTCTAGTCGAATCACCTCAAAGGATTATCGATATCCTCTGAATTGGTGGGAACCACCCTGTAAGGGTGGATTACCCACGCTTCTCTCATATACAAGCAGGGCACACAGAACATCATGTCCAGCGGACGTCAGGTCATTTCGGCGATGGCGTTAGCCTTGGTTCTCATCGCTGTACCTTGGACGGCAAGTGCTTCTTCACAATCCCAAGAAACCACAGGAAGGAGTTCGGTCACTGCTACAATCATACTCAATGTTGAAAGTTCTGAAATTGAGTATGAAATCGAATTCGATGAGGTGGAGATTTATGGAAATTATATCTACGAACTTAATTTCACACGAGTTGATCCCTGTTTCAATCATTTGTCCATAACATCAAACATATCTGCTGTGTCAAATTCAATCACTATTGCAGATACTTGGACACCTGAACAAGATGGGCCTTACACCTTGAAAGCGAGCCTTTATGACACAGAAAAATCATTAATTGTAACTACTAATTATTCATTTGAATGGGGGGATGCAACAAGTAACAGCGCCCCAATCCAAGGGAGTATTTCATTCACACCAGATTTAGAATATTATGATATTTTTAACAACCAAACTCTATACGAAGAAGCGACAATTTCCTTTGGTCGTGAGAATCGTGAATATGGGGCTGCATACAAGGGTTCTTGGAAAATTTACCGCACCACAGATGATGGAGAGGAATATCTCTCTGGGGAAGGCGCAGGCAATTGGGGGACTCGAACTCTAACTATGAACAACCTTGATTCCGCCATCGATGGTTGGGAAGATAACACTGAGTACAAATTGAAGTTGTGGACTTACCGTGTCGATGAGGGTGTGAATATCGAAGTTGATTATGCTGAACGAATATTCAGAACTGGTGTAGAACCTCAAGTACCTCAACTCGTTAACTTGGATCTTATGTGTGCATCTCCTAGTTTGGGAGATTCAATGCACAATTGGGACTTTACTTACAATGAAACGATTGTTGACTGGCAAACAAATGAATACAATTGCTCTTTGTACAATTTCAATTATGTACCAATTTCAGCGGTTTTTTCGGTCAGTTGGACTGGGGCCAAGGACTTTGACATTGGAGGATTACCCTCTTCCGATGAAAAAGTCAACATGGAATCTTACGGAGAATTCAACTTGACATTGTACCCCCTATGGGGGGCTGATGGGCCGAACGAAACCGATGGATCTTTTTCTATATTGATAGATATATCATCAGAATCTGAAGAAATATGGGTTGGAAACTCCACTGAATTAATCGTTGATTTCGACTTCGATTATATCGACGAAATTATTGTCCCTGAAGTTATTTATGGCTGCATGGATTCAAATGCAACGAATTACAATCAAAATGCTACTGAATCTGATGGTTCTTGCATATACCCTGGGTCAGAACCCGAACCCGAACCGGAACCTGTACCTCTGAATGTATCCATTGAGGCGAATCGAACATCGGGCGAAGGTCCGCTACAAGTTTCATTCACAGCAATTATTTCAGGAGGGATAGAGCCATATTCAATCGAGTGGGAAATAATAAGTCCAACAGGCCCATCATTTTCCACAGATAACATACTGAACCATGAATTCGCCCCCGGGGGACACACAGTGGTTCTCAGCGTCTCAGACAATGGAACATTTGTTGCTACTGACCAATTAGAAATCTCAGTCACAGAGCCACCCATAATTGAGCCGCTTACAGGATATATTGTAACATCACTACAAATTGAACCGGCAATAGACAACATGACGGGTGGGATGGAGTTTACTGGTGTTGCCAGCGGAGGTGTCGCACCATACACATTCAAGTGGGATTTCGATGAAGTGGTGACTCCATCACCATTTGAAATTACCCAGATAAATACAGGCGAGACTGTCCTACACGAATTCAAGAAAGCTGGGAATTACACCATTACCCTCACTGTTAGAGATCAGGTTGGTGAAATATTCATCACTGAATCTGTAATTGAAATTGTGGATTCAAGCACGAATGAAGACAGTGGAGATTTACCCTCCCCAGATGACAACGAAATTGTATCTGAGGAATTGGGCTTGTTCATTGCTTCAACTGGCGGACTTTGTTTATTGATGGTTTTCGGATTAGCAGGGCGCAAGAGAAAGGAAGACCTCTTGGAAAAATTGCGTAATGAAAAAGCAGGTACTTGGAGTCATGAAGAAAATGCAATGTGGGATGATTCCCAATTTTGATTCATCATAGCGGATATCCACTGACTTCCTCTTCATTGAAACAATATCGAATTGTCAAGAACTCATCCTTCAATTCACGTACTGAACTTTTCACTGTTGCAGGGTCTTCACCGTGAATCAACACCCGCGCATACAATCTTGCAACCTCTTCCATCTGAGTTGTATCCATACCTACACGTGTCAGTTCCTGTACACCCAAGCGAAGCCCACTGGGCGTCATTGCCTTGGTATCTCCGGGCAGCATGTTCATATTCGTGATAATACCTGCATCTTCAAGTAACTGAGCGGCCTTTGCACCCGCACCTGAATCAGTAGTTCCATGCCGAGTCAATATTTGGTGAGATTGAGTGTAACCACGCCCTTCTGCTAAGACATCGAACCCTTCACTGGCCATGGCTGTACCGAATGCACGTGCATTTTCAACGGTCGCAGCAGCATAGGCCTCTCCATACTCTAAGAATTCTGCAAAGGCAATCACTTTCCCTGCAACGTGATGCAAGTGATAAGAGGAACAAACTCCTGGAAAAATCGCTGTGTTGAGTTTGCGATGAAACTTCTCATCCTCAGAATCAGAGAGAACGAATCCTCCTTGTGGGCCAGGGAATGTTTTGTGGCTTGATCCAGTCACGATATCTGCCCCTTCACGCAACGGGTCTTGAAACTGACCTCCAGCAATTAATCCAAGAACATGGGCTCCATCGTACATCATTGAAGCCCCTACTTCGTGAGCTGCATCTGCCATTTCACGAAGTGGAGTTGGGAATAAGAACACGGATTGTCCAACCAAGGCTAAGGCGGGTTCGACCTCTCGAATCATGGCGCATGCCGCATCTACATCAGGTTCCATTCTGTCTTCATCCCAAGGGTATGTTGTCAAATCTAGTCCACGTAACCCTACTGCACCCATTCGTGCATGAGATATGTGGCCACCATCAGCAGTAGATACTGCTGTGATTTTGTCACCTGGTTTGGCTAGTGCCTTGAGAGCACCAATGTTTGAAACAGTACCACTGGTCGATTGGATATTGGCAAATCGGCAATTGAAAACATCCTGTGCAAGCGATATCCCAAGTGCCTCGATGTCATCAAAGTCCTCACAACCCTGATAGTAACGCTTGCCAGGAAGACCTTCTGCATAGCGACCATGTAGATCGGATGTGATTACTTTCTGAACCATTGGGCTCACGATATTTTCACTGGCAATCATGCCCAAGCCACGTCGATAATGATCTCCACTCGCAGCGGTGGCGGCAAGTACTGAATTCGCATGACCTAAGTTCTCTGCACTGGGTTTCCAACTGCCCCCAACGTCGCTCATATCAGGGAATGCAGCCTAATCCGCCCTTAGTATTCACGACGAGAGCACGTCTTTCAAACGGTCCAATTTACCCGATTCCTTGATGAAGGAGAGGCAAGTCGCGCAGACGCTAGCCGTGTTAGCTTAGCTGGTGGAGCGGCGGACTGTTAATCCGCAGGTCGCAGGTTCGAACCCTGCACACGGCGCCTCTAACGACACCCACGACGGTAGTTACCATTTCTCGGCGGCAGCGCCTCGAAGAGGCGCCGCACGCGTACACACGTGCGCAGGGCGAGTTTCAAATGGTAGCATGAACACGCACGGTCATGATGTCCCTTCGTGGAAATGCTAGTTCAGCACGTGCGCTAATCGCTTTGATGGTACTTGCTACCCTAACGCCAATGATGGCTGGAATGACTGATTCCCCTGCTCAAGAAAAAACCGATTTCAAGCCTGAGTCACTTGAATTAGGCGAGAGAATTGTGTCCTCAACTGGAGCTCGGGCACCTTGCCCCTCCACCCAAAATGATGGAGGTACAACTGGTGATGCAGCCAACAGTACCAGCACCACAAAGACACTAGGGGCCAATCCAAGTACACAAAATGTTCCAGGTTGTGTTGATTCAAGTGACTTGATGGATTTCTACAGTGTGACTCTTTCAGCAAACAGAGATTTCTCAGTTGAATTGACTGTTCCATCAACTGCTGATTTTGATTTGTACATCGTCGATTCAAATTCAAACGTTCTACAAGCATCAGAGTATAATGATCCTCTCGAAAACGTCATGCACATCACCAATGCATCTTCCACTCTCTATGTGGTTGTTTCACGATACACGGGTGATGGTTCCTATTCATTGGACATGTGGACAAACACCAGTGTGGCGCGCCCAGACCTTACCTCAAACAGTGTCAGTGGACCTACTTCTGCAACCACTGGCAGTACTGTGACCATTTCTTACACTGTTAACAACGTGGGTGCTGCAGCCTTGACCAGCAGTACACCCTATGACATTCCAGTCATATTGTCAACTGACACTACATATGATTCAACTGACACAATTCTTAGCACACAAATTACTGGACCGAATCTAGCAATCAATGCCAATCAGCAAATGAATTCGAATGTCCAAATACCATCGTCATTGAGTGCAGGCAGTTACTATTGGTTAGTTTGGCCAGATGGCTGGGACAATGTCACTGAATCAAATGAATTGAATAATAATGCATGGAGCACGACTACCACATCAATTACTGTTCCTGGATTGACTGGTGA
>JASLKH010000051.1 GCA_030747675.1 Candidatus Thalassarchaeaceae archaeon
AGTGGCCCTCCTGCTTTGTCGTTTGTCCCACTAGCACGTGCACCACCAAACGGTTGTTGTGCAACAACTGCTCCTGTAGGTTTGTCATTGATGTAGAAATTTCCAGCAGTGAACCTAAGTGCATTAAATGCTGTTTGAATATCATTCTCATCATTTGCAAAGATAGAACCAGTCAATGCATAAGGAGATGCTTGATCACACGTCTGAAGGACTTCAAGGAAATTTTCATCTTCGTAAACAAAGACGGATAAAACTGGACCAAAAATTTCCTCAATCATAGATTCATAATTTGGATTTTTACAAACGATAACAGTGGGTTCGATGAACCAACCTTCAGAATCATCACTGCCTCCTCCACATAGAATACGACATTCTGGATCTTCAGTGGCACGGCTGATATATCCAGTAATCTTGTCAAATGATCGTTGATCAATAACTGCGGTCATGAAATTAGTGAAATCTCTAGCATCACCCATTGTAATTTTACCAATCTCCTCGACGAATTCTCCTTCAATCGTTTCCCACACTGAACGAGGGATATACGCTCGACTAGCAGCACTACATTTCTGACCCTGAAATTCAAATGATCCTCGAAGTAGAGCTACAAGTAAACCTCGATGATCACAATTAGGATGAGCAACAACGAAATCCTTGCCTCCGGTTTCACCAACAATTCGAGGATACGACATCAGACTCCCTAGGGATCCTGCTATTCGTTCCCACAGTCCATTGAATGTGTCAGTAGATCCTGTGAAATGAACGCCTGCAAAATGAGGGTTTTGCAATGCTGTACTCGCAATATCTGCACCGGAACCTGGAAGGAAATTAATGACTCCAGGTGGCAATCCAGCCGCCATCATCAACTGCATCATGACATAATTAGAATGAATCGAATTTCTGCTTGGCTTCCAAACTGACGTGCAGCCCACTATTGCTGGTGCACTAGGGAGATTTGCTGCAATGCTAGTGAAATTGAACGGGGTAATTGCAAGGATAAAGCCCTCTAATGGCCTAATTTCTGTACTATTTTGAACACCATCTGGTGATACCAATGGTTGTAGTTCATCATGGAAATTTCTAGCATAATAAGCATTGAAGCGCCAGAAATCCACCAATTCACAAACTGCATCTATTTCTGCTTGAAACGCTGTCTTTGATTGATTCAACATGGTGGAAGCGTTCGCTCTTGCTCTCCATGTTGTAGCAAGTAAATCTGCTGCTCGCTCAAAAATAGCACAACGTTCTTCCAAACCCATCTCAATCCATTTTTCTTGTGCATCAACTGCTGCCTGGCATGCTGCCTCCATTTCTTCTAGACCTGCAAGATGTACATTCGCCAAAACATGTCCATGGTTGTGTGGAATTACTTGGGTCATGGTATTCCCTGTAAATATCTCAACTCCATTGATTAAACAAGGAATTTCTACAACTTCCCCCATCTGTCGATCCATCTCTGCTTGGAGTTCCACACGCTCTGGACTTCCTGGCGCATAGGAAAGGATGGGTTCGTTGTCTGGATGGTCGGCCATGACATGGCCTCTATGGGTCCGTCTTTGATGGTTGCGAGTGTGTATCATTCCTGTTCAGATAGGATGTTTTCAATCTCGTCCCATCTTCCAGTGACTGCAGCCTCTATTCGAAGTGCAGCTTGTTCAAGATCATCTTTGGATCCACCCAAAGGCAATGGCGCAAGAATCCACCAGCCACTACGTTGTAGAACAATTCGACTGCCTCCTTTCCATCCTGTCCAAACTATATTTTCCCATTCAAAGGTAAATCCATCAGCACTCAATCTGTCTTGTGTGATTGCATAACGTTTAGGCACAATCTGAAGCAGAAGCATACCACCCAATACAAGTGGAAAAAGAAAAATCTGTACAGTTGGAATATCTAAAATCGGATTAAGTAGATATGGTATTACGGCCATTACTAGGATTGTAATCACATTGGCCCAATTTCTCTCATATTCCATTCGAAAGGTCGTTGACCAAGCAAACCCTCCACGAGGAAGTACACCCAATCTAGGAACGCCTCTTTCCATTGATAGATATCTAAAACCATCGAGAAGAACGATTGCAGAAATGAATCCAATTGCAACGTATCCTACAGTTGCTGAGGAGTCACTGACTATCCCAGAAATTGTAGACATATGGGCACCTAATCTTCAGATCTCTGGCGTTGTCGAACCAATAGAATGGTTGCTATGACTATGACTATCAAGGGCAAAACAACTCCAGGTGAAAGGAGTGTTACAATCAATGGTTCTTCATCGGCATTCGAATTCGCCACATAAGGCACCTTGGGGTCATTGTCTACATCATCCTTGAGGCCATCATTATCATCATCATCATCTTCAATCAATGTAGTAGTACAATCATTTTCCACTGTATCTGGGCGGCCATCATCATCAGTATCTTTCCAAGCACATGAGTCGTTTGGAAAATCATCTGAAATATCTGCTAAGCCATCATTATCGTCATCATCATCAAACTCATCGGGCCCACATAATCGTAATTCAACCGGATCAAACCAGGGGTTATCTCCAGTAGTTGGACAAGTCTCGATAAAGTCCAAATCATTGTCTGGGGGCAACACTTCGATGATGATTGAAGCCTCCGCAGTTCCTCCTGAAATATCTTGAGCATTTACCGTCAAAACGAAAGTCCCCACCTCATCTGGATAATAGGTCACTTCGAGAGTTGAAGCGATTGTCTGCGATCCTAATTCACCAATCGCAGTAGAAGTCCATGAAATTAGCAACGAAGTTGAATGAGTTGGATCCTCGTCGGTAGCATGTGCTTTCAGGTTCAAGGCCTCATTCAAATGAGTCTCGAAGCCAGTTATTGGAGTTGTAATGGAAATGACGGGGTCATGATTTGGAGATAGAATAAGAATGACATCTGAAGCATCTCCATCACCCAGCGCCAAGGTAATACTGGTAGGAAGGAAACCAGTGGAATATGCTTCGATATTGGCCTGGGTTGTCGAAAGATCTGAGTCTCCAGTAACCACTCGATGGATGATGGTTGTAGATTCACCATGTATTGCAATGATGGATTGTTCATCCAATGATGGGTGGAAAATTGGCACAAGTATTTCCACTGTTCCTGAAGGAATCAAATTACCATCTAAATCCTCAAAGAGGA
This sequence comes from Candidatus Thalassarchaeaceae archaeon, assembly GCA_030747675.1. GTDB lineage: Archaea > Thermoplasmatota > Poseidoniia > Poseidoniales > Thalassarchaeaceae > MGIIb-P. The sequence goes on from JASLKH010000051.1 coordinate 3,147, forward strand.
TTTTCCTTGACTCTCCAATTTGAAGAAAGGCTGGTTCTGTAACGGTAATTTCCCCCCCTGGTGGAGAGGAGATTAGGGCTGCTTCAAAGGCAAACGCTGAAGACATCAACTCCACATCTCCTGTAAGAATGGTATCAACGAAATGAAATGGTAAACTCTGGGCTATGACTGATAAAGGTGCATCAATGTTTGAAGACAAAATCTGTATTGGTGGATTTTCCAAATCGTCCTTGTCGCCGATTAATTCCATTCCTGTAGCATAACCATTGATCTTTATCGAAGTCATTGTTAGAGGCTTAGAGGTACTGCCATCAACATAGATTCCTACAGCTGCTCCCCCCCCACCACTATTTGCTTCAAGGCCAACTACATCCCCCGAAGATTCCTCAAACATTGCTCCAGTAGTAGAAATAACAAGGCCCCCTGAAATATTTAGATCACTAACATACTGAGTCAACAGGGCGGGCTCAGAGGAGGCATTGTAAACGCCACCTATAACTGATAATTCTCCTGTGTCTTGTAAGAACAATGCTGCACGACCTGTATGATTTGTAGCATCTAAATTTGTTACATTTCCTGAAACTGCTTGTAACCAAATTCCGTGTCCATTATCTGTTCCCAAAGAAATCCAATCTAATTGAACATCAGAACCGAAGGCAAGAATGCCTTGTTGGATACATGATTCAAAAATAGTATCAGAAACAATCAATCGACTAAATTCGCCACCAGTAAGACAAGTGCTTGTTCCAAGTAATCTAGATTCAGAAATGGATACT
>JASLKH010000052.1 GCA_030747675.1 Candidatus Thalassarchaeaceae archaeon
CTTGGTCTGGAACACAGAACCTTGGTGGACTTGGACAAGCTCAGATATCGACCGCAATGGTATTCATGACAGCCTTCAATCAGAAATGGAATCTGTTTGGATAGGGTTGTCATATAATCAAACTCCTACTCGTGAAGATGAATTCCGACTTGAAAGTTTAGGTTTTGATGTAAAATTGATTCTTCCATCGGTTGATGCAATATTGATTGGAGAGGTAAATGCTAGTGATATTTGGCAACTCGCTGAAATTGAAAATGTCGTGATGGTTGAAAGGTACGGTTTATTGGAGTTTTATGGAGATGTCCAAACACTTGCAGTCAAGGCCCGAAATTCAACTGAGTATCCAGAGAGTGCTTGGCAATTAGGAGTATCAGGACAAGGTGTCAATATTGCTTTGACAGACACTGGCGTGGACAGTGAACATCCTGGTTTAGAAGGTAAGCATGTTGCTGGTTATGATGCAGTTTGTTTCTTGCATACGGACTTACATTCGTGTGTTTTGGCTGGAGGTCGACAAAGTGACGGTTCATTTGATCCAGATGATGGTAACCAACATGGTACTGCCTGTATGGGAATGGCATCCGCAACAGGTGTTGAAGCAGATGGAAGCCAATCTGAATATTATGGAAGTGCTCCCAATGCATCACTTGTCGATGTGAGAATTGGGACGGATGTCGGTGCAGGTCCGTTTGAAAATTATTTACTCGAGCAAGAATTCTATGAGTCTGCGATGAATGGTCTGCAATGGATTATTGACAACAAGGATACTGCGTGGGCAGGTACTGACGAGTCCCTTTATGGAATTGATATTATTTCTCTTTCTTGGGGAATTACTAGCCATGAGGATGGTGGTTCAGATGGCACAGATATGCATAGCCGAATTTTGGATGAAGCAACAGAGGCTGGAGTGACAGTATCGAATGCTGCGGGTAATGACGGAGAAAATAACGATGGCCTTTCAGGAATGAGTGCCTCATCACTTTCTATCACCGTTGGCGCAACTGACGACAAGAATTCCGTTGACAGAGGAGACGATACTGTTGCAGGTTATTCCTCACGTGGTCCACGTCGTGATAATGGAGACGGCAATCCAGTCAACGAATTGATACCGGAGATTTCGGCACCAGGGACCAATATTATTCAGGCAGAAGGTTGTGTGACTAGTGGTGGATGCAACAACAATATCCCTGGTCAAGATGCAAGTGACAATACCTACACCGGGCGCGGATCGGGTACATCATATGCCACCCCTTCAGTTTCTGGAGTTATCGCACTAGTTATCGAAGCAAACCCTGATTTGAATCCAATGCAGATCAAAGAAGTTCTCAAGCAAACTGCAGAACGTCGGGGACCTGCATCGGCCCCGACAATCGACCCCTATTGGAATCGAGATTTTGGATATGGAATGGTCGATGCTAGGGCAGCTGTTGAATTGGCATTGCATCTAAAAGAGACCAATCAGAGTACGTCAATTGATTGGACAATCCAAAATCATATTCTTAATGTCTCAAATGAAGGGAAAAATGTCATCATCAAGGGACATGCATGGACACAATCAGATGTCATAGAGAGGGTGGAATTCAGGGTAGGGAATGGTGCTTGGTCAGAGTCGACTTATGAAATGGCAATTGGTGAACTTGGACCATTGACACCTTTCAACTGGACTATTGCTCTTGATACTTCAAAACTGGATGTGGGAATCCAAACCATCGAAGTTAGGGCATCTAGGGGCGCCGTTCATTCAGTCCCAACAACTGTCACAGTAGAAGGTACAGGTAGCGCACAATCGTCATCAATGGGTTGGGTTGTTATAGGGGGCGGAAGTCTATTTGTTATTGCTTTGATTTCAATTATGATGGTTCTTGTGATGAAGCGAACTTCTGAGTCAATGACCGATCCTGAAATCTATGAGGCTGAAATTCTGGATGATGACTCCTACGACGAAATGACAGTTAAACAACTGAAGGACGAATTATCGTCAAAAGGTCTTTCTGTTTCGGGTAAAAAGTCTGATTTAATCTCTAGACTTCGTTCTTAATCCGTTTTCTAGGCACGCAACGGCTTAAGTCCGTAAGCGGGTTCCGGCCGCACATGGCCGAGTTTAGTGAGCGCGCGTTGGGGATACAACCGACCGGCGTTCGCAAGATGTTTGATATGGCAGGAGACGATGTCATATCCTTTGGATTGGGTGAGCCTGACTTTCAACCTCCACAGGTTGCTATTGATGCAATGACAAAGGCTATGCAAGAAGGTCACAACAAGTATACGACAACAGCAGGTCTCCCAATACTTCGTAGAAAAATTGCAGAATCTTGGAATAGTTATGAATCGGATATGGATGAATCTAATGTTTGCATGACTATGAGCGGCACCAATGCTCTACTCGCATGTACAATGGCAGTCTTAAATCCAGGAGACAATATTCTATTGCCCGAGCCTTATTTCCCATTGTATGCGCCGGACGCAGTTCTTTGCAGTGCTGAATCAAAATTCTATCCTTGTTTGTTCGAAAATGAGTTTATCCCTCAAATAGATGATTTAGAATCTCTTGTAGATGAAAATACCAAAGCAATTCTATACAATTTTCCAAGTAATCCTACTGGAGCAACTTTGAACATTGAACAAAGAGACATGCTATTGGAATTTGCCAAAAGGCATGATCTTTGGATTATTACTGACGAGGTTTATGACCGTATCATCTATGTTGATGAACACGTATCATTTCTTGGAACGGGTTACGAAAATCTACTCCTTGTGAATTCATTTTCCAAAACATTCGCGATGACAGGATGGCGTATAGGATATGTTCTTTCTCCAAATCTCGAAGCGATTGGTCAAATTACAAAATTACAGTATTACATAGCTGCATGTAGTAATGACGCTATGCAATATGCTGTTCTAGAAGCATTTCAGTCAGCTGCTGATTATCCAGCTCAGATGGCAATCGAATTCCAGGCACGACGCGATTTAATTTGCGAGCGACTGAATGCAATGTCGGGAGTTTCGTGTCATGTACCGGAGGGGGCATTCTACGTGTTCCCCAAAGTCGAAGTTGAAGGTATGAATTCTGAAGAAGTAGCCATTGAACTTCTCAAAGGAGGAGTGTTGTGCTCTCCCGGTTCTGCATTCGGCGATTCAGGCGAGGGCCATCTACGATTTGCGTATACTGTGGGTCGTGAGGACATTAGTAGGGGTATGGACAAGGTCGCTTCAGTCCTCTCAAGGCTTCGTGGTGAATCTTGAGGTGGAATCATGTCCATTGAAGGCCAAATTGCAGGAATTGTGTTTGGTTTAATTTTTGGAATGATAATTCCTCGATTACCATTGCTCTTTTTCACTCGTTTTCTAAATCTTGAACGTGGATTAAGCCCTCATCCTGATCCCATCCCAGTCGATGTTCCACTTGTTCAAAGAATGCTGTTAATACGACGTATTCACATGATGGGTTGGGTTCTCGCCGCATTCCCATTACTTCTTTCAATTGCCATAATGCGAACATCACCTGAACCATTTGCACTTGGGATGTTTGCGGGAGTTATTTGGTTCATTTTGTCAAGATTAATCCCAGTTAATATCCAATCTGGAGTTGGCATCATGCCGATGAAATTAGTACGCCAAGTGAATAACTTGAGGCAACCAGACCCTCCTTGTTGCAATAGGCCCAGGCCTCAATGGGAAGTTCGTAAGGTTCGGTGCCGATATTGTAGAACGGTTATTTTGAACAAACCTCGCCCAGATATGGGGCGAATACGATCTGATGGGCGCTTACTTGGCTTATTTCGAATTTTGTTAATGGATGGCCGCTCTCTTTACAGGTCCGAAGAAGAGGAATGATTATCATTATCTAGAGAATCTAGTTGTTGTGCCAATTGTACAATTTTTTCTTCAAATGGTGTAGGTTCTTCTTTGGTATTTTCTTCTAATCCAATTTCATCCTCAGTGAGGTGAGCATCACTTCCTTTTGCCTCACCAACACCTTCTCCAGGTGCAGGTAACGCGCCTACACTTTCTTCTTCATCTTCCCCCCCTGTCCAATTGGCATTTGTTCCAATCATCCATCGGGGTATATCTTGTTCCCCTCCTCCCAAAACTGCCATTGTTGTAAAAATGGCCATTGGCAATAGAGAAAGAGCAACTAACAAGTCGAGGAATGAAGACTCAGGAATTTCAATCGACACAGGTATGATTGCTTCCAGTATTCTTTGTTCATCATACACTTGTTGCCACCGACCCACATCAAGGTCCAGTGCATCAAATGCAACCATCACTATGAATCGTTCAACCATCCATAGGAGTAGTACGGGGAACAACCAGCCCAATTTTGTTCGATCAACTAATATCCGTCTTGCCACTGCAGCCGCGCCTACACTTTTTTCTGCAATTTTTGGGAAAAATCGTAATCCAATTACTAAACCTGCAAGATATACTAGCAATGATAATTCTAATAATCGATTATCTTGCAACCAATGAGATGGAACAAAGCGAAGCACAAGCAGTGGTAACATGATTAGAACTAGTTGAACGGGGGCTGCTAATAGTTGCAAACCACCGTGAACTTCTAGTAATGGCCGCCCTCGATCCTTGACTTCACGATGTACAATTCTAGTGACTTTTCCGTAGGGTGAAGATATCAATTGCAAACGAGCTCGATCGACCATGTCTGCATCTCGAAGACGTCGGCTAAATCCTAGTACTGGCATCCATCCTCCAGCATCAGCAACTCTAGTTGGCATATAACCGCCAACAACCAGTGCAAGAGTTAATGATACCATGCCATAGAAAATTGCAGCACTGATAATCCATGGGAATAATTCAACGCGAAGTTGAATTGTATAGGTGCTCCAATCCACATCAACAATGTATGTCAATGTAAATGCTATAACCGGGGCAATGAAGACTTGTGTGGCAATAATTAGCGTCAGCCAAATTCTGGCCATCAATGTACCTCTGATGGTGGACAACGAAACCTCTGGCGTCAGTTCTGACCTATAGCCTGTCGGCCGGATTATGATTGTTTGAGTCTATTTCTAGATTGAAATTTCAAGGCCGAAGTGATTACCCTGTCGTAGACAGGGTTCAACCAACCTTAAGACCGGCTTGATACTGGACAGGTTGTTGATTGTCATGAAAGATGCTCGAATGCTCTTCGTACTTGGAATTCTAATTGCTGCTACTTTGACACCATTTGTTGCAAATGATGATTCTCTAGATCCTAGTTCGAACTCAGAATATACTGAAGGCCGCGCTCAAGTTGACATGACAATTTTGGATATTACTGCAGGCAATGTATCAACGCCAGCCGAGGTGTGGACACAATCGTCAGGAACAACTCAAGATTATCTGATTCGAAACACTCTCTATGAAGTCACAATCACTTTCAAGAATGCTGGAACTGGATTTTCTTCGGTCGATTCTACTGGAACGTTGGAAATTATTCACCCAATTGGATTTGTAATGCAGATGTGGGAATTCAACATGTCCGGGCAATATGCAATGGCTGGTGGTCAGACAAGAACAGAGGTTGTTGAATGGACTCCTACTGCTTCCCACAGTTACGTTGACGAAATTGGAGATTTGGCAGGAGGCTTAATATTCCGTGGAAGCATTGAAACTGGGGCACTTGAATTGCAACCACAACGAGGAAATAACGAGTATCAAGAATCCTTCCCCGTTGCAGTTTGGCATGACAATTTGGAACCCACACAACCCCTTTCATTCCCTGGTTACGGCAATCCACTTTTCGTGCCTGTTGCTTACGAAACTCGTTATCCAACCCCTACTCTATATCCTGGTGGTACTGATTGGCAACCAGATAATTCTAGTGCAGCTGCAGGAAATCGGCATTGGAGAATGTCAAACTCTGGTGGTGATTACCCCTCTAACAACGTTGAGATGCTACGATGGGGCTGGTTTACTAATTCGCAAGGTGACTGTGCTGACTCAGGTCACGGTTTAGGGTATGGTCAGTATGACTCTGATATCACTGCTTATTATTCTCAGCATTTCTGCACCGCCAACATTGGAGAGTATGATTACAAATCTCTTCATTGGGTGACAAATGCATATGGTTCAATGGCTCAAGGCGACGAGTTGGCTATGGAAGCTTTGCGTAGTTTCTTTCCAAGCGATATCCAACAACTCAATTTAACAGAACAATCACTTTCAACCACTGCAGGAGATTGGACTCAAGTTGTTTGGAATATGACTGATGTCCACGATGAGCAAGCATTCATGATATCTTATTCGAAAATTGCAGATGAACAATTTGCCAATGAAGGAATCCACATAGATGATTTTGTATTATTGGGTATCGATCGAGTCGAAGAATTCACAGTTACTCTTGAGTGTGATGATCCACTTCCTAACGCCTATGTTGTTATCCCAGCGGATCCTAATCCTCCATCGTTATATTGTGAATTGACGAATAATGGATATCGTGAGAAAACGATGACAATTAATACCGAGGTCAGCAATCAGACTTGGATGGCTAATTATCCACTTCGTATTGATAGTAACAATGTTGTTGACCATGATAATGTGGTGACTCTCTCACCTCTCGATGGTGAAACTACGACATATTTCTGGATCAATCTTACTATTCCCGAAGGTGCAAATGTAGAGACTTTGAATTGGACAGTTGAAATTAGTAACAACAATTTCGGGTCCACCGAAGAGAAAGCCTCCATGCTTATCCCAGTCAGTGTTGATTCGTCTTATTCAGTTAGAATTCAGCAAGTAGAATCAACCGGCCAAAATGTTGCTTTGACTCTTGAACCAGGTCAAACAGGTGACATTGAGATGCGTATCAAGAATACAGGGAACAAATATGCAGATTGGAATTTAGGGGCCTACTTTGACAGTACACTGTGGTGTGACAATTGTCCAAATGACAACCTTGCGTGGTTGGAAGATTGGGATGGAGATGGCAACATGACTGAAATTACACAACTTGGACTATCTAAGAGTGAGGAGCGTTATGTAACAGCCCGATTTACGAGTCCATTACAAATGCCTCCCGGATTAGTTGAAGTTTCATTACTCGCTAGTGGAGTTCCTCCAGCAAGCGCTCAATCGATTAAGCAAGTAATCATTGAAGTTCCAGTCATCCAAGATGTCTCTGTAGAAGCTCAGCAGTCTTCATTGATGGCATCTGCTAATGGATTTACTCGGACAATGCCTATTACTATTACAAATAATGGAAATGCACCTGAATACTTTGATGTGTTAATCAATGCAGACATACGCCTTCAAGCCTACTTGAATACTGAAATTACTGAAGAGATCGACCCCTTTGGCGGTCAAACAACAGTAATGGTCATCTTGCCAATGAATCCAGGGTTGCCTGACGAAATGTCGCCCTACCAAGTGACAGTAACTGCGCGTTCGAAAACGGATAGTTCCCACAGTTCATCGGGTTCATTTGACCTCTCTGTTCCAGTAACATATCTCACCGAGGTTCAGGATTATGGCCAATTAACCGAGCAGACTTTCACACCAGGTGAGAATGCCAAAACATTGAGGTTTGAAATTTTCAACCATGGTAATGATCCCGACGCATTCACAATCGATATGGCACTTGACTCAGGCGTTATAGCGTCAATATCGAGTGGAGTTTCAGATGGCCGTACTCCTTACATCGACCCAGGTACATCAACGAATATCACAATTTCTTATTCATTTTCAGATGGTACATCTGGCCTGCGAACAATGACAATTACATCTACAAGTGTTTCAGCAGCCTCCGCAGGTGAAACCATTACTGCTTCGGGAGAAGCAATCTTTGACGTTGGTGAAAAGGGATGGTTATTACTTGAGCCTAGTCAGCCGATTGAAATCGATGAGCCCGGCACATATTCGATGTCTGTTCGCATTTTGAATCGACACCCTGACCGTAATCAAGAAATTGATCTTCAGGTGATTACAGATGGAACAGAACGTTGGGATTATGTTGACAAAATACGACCGGGTGCACTTGACGTTGCCGGATTCTCACTTGATCCAGGGGTAGAACGAATCATCACCATTGAAATCCGATTGACGGAAACGAATTTGGAAAACCTACCACAAGATAGCATGGATTACAATTTCACAGTGCGAGTTGCAGCAACAGATGACACATCAGATATTGTACTTAGTTTTACAACCAACCAATTTTCAGAATCTTCAAATTCAGATTCAGAGAGCTCAGATGACTTGTTGAAGAGTATTGCAATTTGGACATTGGGCGGTCTAGTGATTATTGCACTTCTAGCAGTATTGGTCAAAATCATAATTTCCACAGAGCACGAAGATGAGATTTCGACTTTATCAGGTTATGAATCCAATCTCGAGTTGCCAGATGCTCCCTCATTGCCTGAAGCACCGACTTTACCTAGTGCGGATTTGACTGCTAATTCGATGTATGGCGGCACTCAGGAATTATTTGAGCAACCAGTGATGACTACACCACCTGCTCCAGAATCAACGGTTGCTTCAGATCCAGCACCAGTTCCAGAACCAGCACCTGCAGCCGGCCCTCCGTTGCCTGAATCGGGCTTGCCAGAGGGGTGGTCTATGGAGCAATGGACACACTATGGTGAGGAATATTTACGCCGGCAAAATGAGTCGTAAGTCCATCACCTACGAAGCGGTCGACTTATGAAGGCCCCCTCGGTGGGCTGCTCGCTCCGTAGGAGCGTCTCATACGGTGGGAATTGATATGTACGGTGGACAACAACCAATCTTCATTCTGAAAGAAGGAACAAATAGAACACGTGGAAAGAGTGCTCAGAGCAACAATATTGCTGCAGCAAAGGCGGTAGCAGATGCGGTTCGAACAACGCTCGGCCCAAAAGGAATGGACAAAATGCTGGTGGATAGTATGGGTGATGTAGTTATCACAAATGACGGTGCTACAATCCTCAAAGAAATGGATATTGAACATCCTGCGGCAAAGATGATTATTGAGGTTGCAAAAACACAAGAGCAACATTGCTATGATGGGACTACAAGTGCAGTGGTTATCGCTGGAGAATTACTCAAGAGAAGTGAAGATCTAATCGATCAAAACGTCCATCCTACGGTCATTTGCGAAGGCTTCCGTTTAGCTGCAGATCGGGCTGTTGGACTTTTAGATTCACATTCAGTCAATGCAGATGAAAAAACACTTCATGAAGTTGCCAAGACCGCGTTGACAGGTAAATCAGCAGGTGCAGTAAAGGCATTCCTAGCAGACATTTGTGTTAATGCAGTACAAGCAGTTGCCAGGGAAGAAGATGGTGAAATAGTGGTAGATCTTGATGATGTTAAGGTTGAGAAGAAACAAGGCGGTTCAATCAAAGATAGCACTCTAGTTGACGGTATTATCCTCGATAAAGAGAGGGTTCACAGTGGTATGCCTAGGAGCGTAAATAATGCGAAAGTCGCTTTGATTAATTCTGCAATTGAAGTCAAAAAAACTGAAGTCGATGCAAAAATTCAGATTACAGATCCAACTATGCTTTCCCAATTTTTGGAAGAGGAAGAGAATTACCTCCGCAGTTTGGTTGAAAAAATACAAGCTGCCGGTGCAAATGTTGTAATTTGTCAAAAAGGAATTGACGACCTTGCTCAGCACTATATGTCAAAAGCTGGATTATTTGCAGTTCGACGAGCAAAGAAGAGCGACATGGAAGCCCTTTCCAAAGCAACAGGTGGTCGTGTTGTTACTAACATTGACGATTTATCAGGTGATGATTTAGGGCATGCTGCTAAGGTTGATGAAAGGAAAATTGGGGAGTCCGACATGGTATTTGTCACCGGTTGCCCTAAGGCTAAGAGTGTCTCAGTATTACTTCGTGGTGGCACTGAACACGTTGTTGATGAAATCCGAAGGGCTTTTGACGATGCAATCGGAGTGGTCAGTGTTGCACATGAAGATGGAGCAGTTCTCACAGGTGGTGGCTCAGTTCTTGCCGCTTTATCTCGCGAACTTCGATTATATGCAGAAGGTGTTGGAGGGCGAGAACAAATGGCAATTGAAGCATTTGCCGGCGCTTTAGAAGTGATTCCTCGAACCCTTGCTGAGAACGCAGGTCTGGATCCTGTGAATACAATTATTGATGTTCGAAAGGCACATGCTGAAGGTAAATCGACATACGGCGTAAATGTGTTTGAAGGCGGTGTGATGGATATGCATGCTGCCAATGTACTGGAGCCTGTACGAGTCGTTGAGCAGGCAATACAATCTGCAACAGAAACTGCAATCATGATTTTACGAATTGATGACGTCATTTCCAGCCGTGCAGGTGGCGGAATGCCAGACATGGGTGGCATGGACGGCATGGATATGGGTTTCTGAGGGAGAGGGATAGTGCCGCAAAGGCTCGCCCTTGACCCGCTATGTTCAATAATCGAAATCCAGTCGATAGCCTCGTTCAGCCCGTAGGGCTGTGGGTGATTCCGATGTCAGCGGTTACAAAAGTCTGGATCGATGAGGGCTGTATCACTTGCGATGCATGCGAAAACATCGTTCCAGAAGTTTTCCAAGTGGAAGATGAGACTTGTGTAATTGTTGATGGTGTAAATCCCAGTGAATGGGGCGATGACATCATTGAAGCTGCTGAAGGCTGTCCAGTTGACGTAATCATGTATGAGGTCGCTGGGGCTGATGAAGAACCGGCAGAAGAATCTCCGGCAGAAGTAATCGAAGAAGCCGTTGCTGTGGCCGAGGAAGTATCTACAGCAAGTGCAGGGGCTGGTGTATTAGCTGAATTGATGAGCGGTGACCGAGATGTCCACATATTCTTTGGTAGCCAATCCGGTAATGCAGAATCTCTTTCTGCTAAATGGGCAAAGAAAGCCTCTGACTATGGGTTGGTTGGCCATGTTCATGACATGGACGGGTTTGATATTGCCACTATGAGCGGAATGAAAAGAGTCCTAATTGCTTGTTCTACTTGGGGTGAAGGTGATATGCCAGATAACGCTGAAGCGTTATACGCTGCAGCGAAAGGCGCAGGGAAGATACTTTCAAACACACATTTTTCAGTCTGCGCATTAGGTGACTCTTCTTACGAGTTCTTTTGCGAATCAGGAAAAGAATGGGACCAGGTCATGGAGGAAATGGGCGCCTCCCGGATTCACGAAAGAGTTGATTGTGATGTAGACTACGATGCTCCTTCGGAGGCGTGGATGTCCATTGCAATGTCAAAGATAGCCTGCGTTGATGATAGTGGTACGTTCCAAGAAGATTTACTTGAGGCGATGATATCTCATGCTTCAGGCGACTCCTCAGCTGCTGTTGCAGGTGATGTAGCATCAGTGGCAGAGCCTGAAATTCAAGTCACAGCTACAATTTTCCGATACGATTCCATGACCGGTGAAACTGGGGCTGATGCATGGGCCTGTTCGCTACCAGGGCATTACAGTGTCCTCCAACTATTACGGACACTGAAAAGTACTCAAGATGGTTCATTGACGTTCCGAGATGGTGCAAATAATGACCCTACTACTGGTGTTTGCGTCAATGGTCGTCTAGTTTTACCTGGTATGGTGCGACTATCCGATATTGCTAGGGACAAAGGAAACGGTGCCCAAATTCGAATTGAACCTCTTGCGGCTTTCGATGTGATTCGTGACCTTGCTGTAGACCTTTCTTCATATGACAAACTTCGAATGTCAACCAAGCCTTGGTTTGTAGGCGGAGAACGAGAGGGCTCCTATGCTTCGGGAGTCGTAATGGGTACAATGGATCCAGTTGTGGCTACAGAATTACATTCATCTACCAATTTTGAGAGCCACTACATTTTACACGCATCTAGTGATGCAGTTCCACACAACCAATCATACATTGGACCCGCCTTGGTTAACCATTTGTGGAACAGATCTTGCGACCCCCGAATATCCGACAAATCTAGAACCGCAATTATTGAATCTCTCTCTGATGTAAATGGTGTTAAGGCTGAAACAGACATGGCTAGTATCCGTCGTCAAGGAACCATGGGATTGGCAGTATCAAAATCAATTCTGCAAGCGAAAAAAGCAGCCTTAGCACATGACGGTTATAATGGCCGACACGGAAAACATGTCTGGTGGTATACTTGGTCCATAAAAAGTAGTGGAAAGGTGAATGAGACGACGCTCTATAGAACTGTTTTGGGCCCAATGGGTTTGGCGAGTAATGCACTTTCTGGTGTATCTGCTAGGATGATTTTTGGATTCACACGTACAGGGCGACCAATGATCAATGAATTGTTAGCCCTAGTTGCCCCTCCTGCCGGCATTGGTAAAATGCCAAAGCAATTTAATTCAAAAGTTGAAAATCATCATGAGGTGGTTTCAATTTTCAATGAAATGGATGGTCGATTCTAATGGCAATGAAATATGCATATCACCCAGGTAATGTTGCTCATAGCAATGCGCTTGAAGTTGCAGATACAATGCCTTTCGCTGCAGAATCACTTGGTATTGAATTAATTCCTCTTGATGCTGCTACAAGTTGCGGAGCAGGAATTCTAAGGCAGGCGAATGAAGAACTCCAAATCACTCTCAATGCCCGAACATTGGCGATTGCAGAATCAATGGGCCTTGATATTATCACATCTTGTGCAACAACAGCAGGAACATTACATGAAGATTTGAATAATCTTAGAAATGATAAGCAATTATTATCCAAAGTGAATGATATTCTTCAGCGACATTGTGGTCTTACTCTAAAATGTGAAATAAATGTCCACCATTTGTTGCATGTAATTGTTGATGAAATAGGGTTGGAAAAACTTGCAGATGCGGTCAAGAATCCATTTGGATTCAAAATTGCAGGATACTATGGCCCCAATATTCAGCAAGATGGTGCATGTGGTGGCGATGACATATTTGATCCAGATTACCTTGAGCAAGTCATCAGTGTTTTGGGAGGGGAACCTGTACAATGGTCAAGCAAAACCCAGAGTGTGGGTGTTCCAGGGTTGTTTAGTGAAGATAAGACTGTCATGAAACAAACCGCAAGCGTACTTTCGGATGCCAAATCAGAAGGGGCGCAACTAGTTGTCAGCGCTTGCAATCTTTCCCATATGTTGCTTGATGTGTATCAAGGAAAAGCTGGAAAGGTTTCAGGAAAGAAGACGAAGGTCCCCGTGATTCACCTCACTGAGTTCCTAGCATTCGCATTCGGGCATTATATTGATCGATGTGCGCAACTTAGGACAAGAGTACTGGTAATTGGCGATTAATCTTCAACTT
>JASLKH010000053.1 GCA_030747675.1 Candidatus Thalassarchaeaceae archaeon
AAGAATTTGTTCATCGGCTAGGAAATCAATCATGAAGTCGGGTGACCTTTGCCGATGCATGAATAGTTGTGCACCTATCGAGCCATCTGACAAACCAGGAATTATGATGGGGATTCTGTGTTTTGCTGCCCAATACAACAGACTACTTTCATCCTTTATTCTATCTCCAAGGGCCCAACATAATTCAACACTACCGAAATTCTTCCACGGGTTTTCAGGGTTTTCTTCAATTCTTTCTTGTTCAATTTCTTCTAGCCATGGGAGTACATTCCCTTCCAATATATCGCCATAGCACTCGTTTGGGATGATTACATTGCCAAGTCTATTGAGTCCTTGTTCTCCTAATTCGACATCATCAAGCTCAAATGCGCCGTGATAGTATGCTTGGTATGTACGAGCAATATCGTGATCCAATGTCCCACAGGTTGTTACAACAATATTGAAAGATTTCTTTTTGAGGGCTTCTACGAAGAAGCCACGGGTGCCAGTTGCGCACAAACACGCAGGGAATGAGAGCCAATTTAGAACACCATCTTCGGAAACTTTAGCCATGGAATCTCGAAGGATATCGCGTGCATGTGCAAGTTTTGTGGCGGTAAACCCACCTGCTTTGGACATTTGATCGATTAATGACGGCACACCAGTAACATGCTCAAATTTGTAATCTTCAACAGGGACGTTGAAATCACCAGCATCCAATGTCACGTGAATCGTTTTCCCCACTGCCCTTTCAGTCTTGAATGGAGCGGTCAGAAGCCCAGCACTAAATTATTCAATTGGTTTTTCTATTTTCTAATTGGAAAATTCTATCTCTTAAATTAGCTGCCCGTTCGAACTCTAATCTTGCAGCAGCTTGCATCATTTCCTTTTTCAATCGACCAAGGATGTCGTTGGAATGGGCCTCCGTAATGATATCATCTTCATGTTCAGGTTGCGATATATTGTCAACAATTGATTCACCAAACCAAGAGCCAGCACCTAATTCAAAGTCCTTGATTAGATCTGGTTTGGCAATGACACCTCCTCCTCCCTTCCCCACTAATCGTTTGCCACCTGAAACACCTTTTCCAGCGGTCCCTGCTAGGAGATGCTCAGTTTCTACACCCATTACTGGTAACGCTTTTTCAATTGTTTTAGGTGTAATGTTGTTTTCTGTATTGTAAATCTCTTGTCTCTTCCTTCGCTCAATTGTTTGCGATATAGCAGCCTCCATTGCAGTCCCCATTGAATCGGCATAGAGTATGACTCTTCCATTTTCATTACGTGAGGCTCTACCTATTGTTTGTAACAGACTTCTTTCATTCCTGAGAAAACCCTCTTTATCTGCATCAAAAATAGTCACAAGCGCAACCTCGGGAATATCTAGGCCTTCACGCAATAAATTAATTCCAACGATTACATCAATATATCCAATTCGAAGAGCTTTGATGATTTCGCTACGTTCAATAGTGTCAATTTCGGAATGCAAATAATGTGCTTTCACACCCATGCGTTGCAAATATTCTGCTACTTCTTCTGCAAATTTGATTGTTAGAACTGTGACTAACACGCGTTGATTCAAGCTTACACATTCTGTAATTTCATCCAATAAATCTTGAACTTGCCCTTCAGTGGGCCGAACTTCAATATTCGGATCCAATAAGCCAGTTGGCCGGATTTCCATTTTTATTATACCATCAATTTCCGCGAGTGCATCTTTCAATAGTGCCCTCCTTTTTGGTTGTTTTAATTCAGGTTCAGTTACCCCCCCATTGCCATATACATGTAATAAATTTTCAGGAATAGGCTGATTCGTGACTTCACAAAGGTGACGTAATTCTCTTTCTCCAGGTGTTGCAGAGACATAGAGCATTTGAGGCACTAGTGATTGAAATTCACCAATTTTCAGCGGTCTGTTATCAGCAGCAGAAGGTAGGCGGAACCCATGTTCGATTAAGTTCTCTTTTCGACTTTTATCTCCGGCGTACATTCCACCTAACTGAGGTAGTGTGACGTGACTTTCATCCATAACTACTAGGAATTTTTCTGGATTTCCATGGAACGTTTTTGCGCACGCTGCAAAAAAATCGAGTAGACAATACGGCCTTTCACCGTAATTTCGCCCATCAAAATGCATAGAATAATTTTCAATACTTCGACAATGTCCAATTTCTCGCAATAAGTCAAGATCGTACTTAGTCTTCGTTTCGATTCTATGCGCCTCGAGATTTTTCCCTACCTTTTCGAAAAACGAAATACGTTGATCTAGTTCAAATTCTATATCCTCTAATGATTGATCGAACCTTTCCTGTCCAGTCATGAAGAATTCTTTTGGATGAATCCACGCTTCTTCAATCTCGTCTAAGGGCTCCCATGAGACCGCTTCGCATACATCTATTTGGCAAATACCATCTAGGTCAAATCGAATTCGCAAAGGGTCATCTCGAGAAGGCATCCATATGTCAAGAACTTCGCCACGTAGGCGAATTTCACCCTTCGATATTTCACCAGCGACTCTTCGATATTGTAATCCGATTAATTCCCGAACAACCTCTCGGGGCTCAACTTCTTGCCCAATATGGATTCTCAAATGCTGTTGAAGAAACGTTTCAGGGGGATTTAGCCCGTAAATTGCTGAAACCGTCGCTACTGCAACTACATCGGGCCTACTAACTAATGATGCTACTGTTGAAAACCGTTCCTGCTCTATTCGCTCATTCATTGACAACTCTTTTTCGATGTATAGATCCCTCTTTGGAAGATAGGCTTCAGGTTGGTAGTAGTCATAGTGTGAAACAAAGTATTCAACAGCATTCTTTGGGAAAAGGGCGGACATCTCTTGCCATAATTGTCGAGCAAGTGTTTTGTTGTGCGACAGAATTAGAGTTGGTATATTCATGGCTTCGATAATATTTGCCATGGCGAATGTCTTACCTGAACCAGTTACCCCCAACATCACACATCTGGATTGGGAATTTTCCAATTGGAAAATTGTTTTTTCAATTGCTTTTTCTTGGTCACCTTCTGGTTGAAAGTGAGCATCTAATTTGAATTTTGCAATTCTTGGGTCTAAGTGGGCTTTTGCAGCCCCTTCCAATGCTTTGGATAGATCAAAAGGATCTCTTTCAGTCATGATGCCACCAGCCCAGCTAGAAGGACCCAACCGGTGAGGACACTTGTGTAGAATAGGGATTTTTGGAAATCAATAAGTTTCTCTTGTCGAGAAATTACGCCGATGTTGACTAGTGCCATTATGCCCGCAAATAATACGAATAGAGTGGATTTTTGTGGAGCAGCTACAGCAAAGCATGCAAACCAAAGTAGAGTTAATTGCATTGATGTAAACCTCGTTGCCTTTTTGCCAAATGTTGCAGGAAATGATTTGATTCCATTTTTGCGATCGTTGTCCACATCCATTAATGCATAATTCAGATCAAATGCAGCAATCCAGCACATCACCCCAAATGCTGTGAACCAAATTTCGGGATACCAGTGGTATTCTGTAATTGCAGCCCACCCCAAATCCTCTCCAACAATGCCTAGCCAGGCACCAGCAGGAGCTAGGCCTAAGCATAGACCTAGCCAAAAATGACACCCCCAAGTGTATCGTTTTGTGTAGGGGTATATCACAAAAGCAATTACTGGAAGCCATGACATTTTGAGGGCGACAGTATTCAATTGCCCTGCACCAATTACTAGCATCGATAAGAAAATCAGACATAACGTCCAAGCAGTAGTTAGGGTAATACTTCCTTTTACCAGGTGCCTTTCTGCAGTTCGTGGATTTTTCGAGTCAATATCTCGGTCGATGATTCTGTTAAGCGACATTGCTAATCCTCTCGCTCCAATAGCTGCAATGAGAATCCAGATAATTTCGCTTAGGGTGGGACTCCCTGCGATTATCGCCCCCATAAATACGAATGGCAATGAGAAGAGGGTGTGTTCAATTTTTACAAATTCTGTAATTTCTTTCAGACCCAAGTTCTCACCTCTTTCTCATACCATTGGTCAACGCGATCCTGTAAGTCAGGGGGGTGTAAGCAAACAGCAGGCCATCTTCTAATTGGCACCTTTCCTCGCTTAGAAGGAATTGGGGCTGTAGCATCCCAGCACACTCTTTTTCTTGCATCATCGAAGTGTAAATCTCGGCTTACTTCAAACCTGCAAAATAGTCGCCATAATAATTCTCTTTGAATACCTTGATTGTCGAGATTAATTTCATCGTCGGTGATAAATAGCCACCTCAAGTTATCTGAATTTTCTAATTGCCAAATTGAATTCCTCAATTGACTAATTTTCTCCTTTTGTCCACGGGCACCTTCTTCATTTGAAATTTCTACATTTTCGTTAGGCGAGGGCCCCCCATCGATTTCAGTTGTAATAATAGCAATTGAACTGCGCAGCATCTTTGCTTGAGTAACACCCTTTACTCCACGAATTTTTTCGATGATGCTATCTCCTGGACCAAGAGGTATTTTTTCCCCATGCCGCGGATCCTTTTCAGGTGGCGTTGTAGCGTCGATTAGTAACTTGCTGTGTACATTTTCCCAAGGTGAGGCGTGTGCAAGTTGGTCAGCGACCATTCCATCTAAGGTGATTAAATCTTCTTGGATATTGACACTATTATCAATTGCATCTAAAAAAGCCTCTAGGTCTTTTACAGGGTGGCCTTCATTTACAGTAGTAATTGTTTTCAGAAACATCATTTGTCCAGCTCCAAGTAATCCCAATGCAGTTTTTCTTGCTTGTCTGGGGTATCGTTGCTTACTTGCCACAATTGCGAGATTATGGAATCCAGTTTCTAGAGGTAAGAACAAGTCTTGTACATCTCTGTGCTGAAACTGTAGAACTGGGTGAAATGCATCCCCGATGGCCTCACCAAGATAACCATCTTCCATGGGGGGTTTTCCAACAATTGTCATTGGAATAACAGCATCTTTGCGATGTGTAATTGCTGTTACATGTAGGACTGGATATTCGCTTTCTAACGAATAATGTCCAAAATGATCTCCAAATGGCCCTTCAGTACGAGTTTCACTAGGGATGGTATATCCTTCTATAATTACATCACATTCGGCTGGAACGTACAGATCTTGGGTGAGGCATTTGGTAATTCTAAGTCTCCGATTACCCAATAGTCCAGCAAACATGTATTCTTCCAAGTTATCAGGTAGAGGCGAAATCGCACTAAACATGACTTCGGGGGGCCCTCCTAAGCAAATTGCAACAGGCATTTTACCGCTGGTGGTTGCAGCATGATCGGCACCATGCTTGTGAATTTGCCAGTGAAGACCCACTTCTTTAGGACCAAAAATTTGCCCCCTATACATGCCAAGGTTATGCTCTCCAGAGGACTGATCTTTAGTCACTACAAGTGGTAAAGTTATGAATGGGCCACCATCATCCTTCCATGTTGTTGGAATAGGTAGTTTGGTTAAATCGGGATTTTTCATTCTAATTTGCTGGCAGGCCCCTTTACGTACTTTTTTTGGTGGTAATGAAAAAGCACTTTTTGCCAATGGAATTGCTTTCCAAGGCCGTTTCACAAAGGCTCCAATGTCAGGTTTCATTAGTGCAACTAATTTTTTCCCAATTTCTGATGGAGAATTTACTCTTAGAGCATGATTAGTACGCCTTCTTGTACCAAACAAATTCATGGCAAGAGGGATAGTGGAGATTGTTCCATCTGCAAGTTTAGGTTGCTCGAAAATAACGGCAGGACCACCGTTTTTTACAAGTTTATCAGCAATACAACCTGCTTCCAGATAACAATCGATAGGCTCCTTGATTCGAATGAGGTCAGCCTTGTCTTCCAAGGCTTGGATGTATCGACCCAACCGGCGCCAGCCCATGGTGTCCGGAGACGTTCCTACTATGAAATGAAGTGCAAGAGCCTCGGTGCCTACGGCACCGTTGTATTGAAAGCCCGAGTTGGTACATTCCAGTCCGATGGCACAGGCCGAATCTCACTGCGATGTCCTTGTAGTTGGGGCTGGACCAGGGGGTTCTTCTGCGGCTTTACATTGTGCTAGAGCTGGATTAAATGTGACTTTAATTGAAGATCATAGCGAAATTGGGGTGCCAGTACATTGTGGTGAATGCCTGTCTGAATTGGCAGTGTCTAATTTAAATCTCATTTTACCCGAAGATGTAATTTCAAAACGAGTTGAGGGTATACGAGTTTTATTCCCTGATGGGACCGCAAAGCGATTATCTGAGCCCGGATATGTTTTGGAGAAGCATCTGTTTGAGCAATGGATTGCAAATCAGGCAGCAGAAGCAGGCGCAACCGTATCCTTGTCGCACAAACTAACTGGTTTGGAGAGACTTGAATCTAAGGGAGAATTTGTAGGCTGGAATTGTATAGGGAAAGGTGAAAAATTCCCCCTTAAGGCAAAAATTATCATTGATGCATCTGGCGTTGCAGGTGTATGTTCCAAACTTCTTGAACTGAATCCACGTCCAAAAGTAATAGCTGGAATGCAATACGAAATGCACGACGTCCCAACTGATAATTATCTCGATTTTTATATCTGGCCTAAATACGCAAAAAAAGGATATCTTTGGATGATTCCAAAATGTGATGGGCGTGCAAATGTCGGTCTTGTAACCGAAGACAAGAAAGGAGCGGTGAAGGACTTGGATGCCTTTATCGAAAACACACATTTTCAAGACTTGATTAAAGAAAACCCTCCTTGGCGAAATAGTGAAGGGAAAATACGTGGCTTTGGAGGAACAATTCCAATTTCAGGCCCACATGAACATACATATGCCGACGGCCTCATGCTAGTAGGCGATGCTGCCGGATTCACCTCACCTCTCTTTGAAGGTGGCTCACACCTTGCACTAAAATCAGCACTTTTTGCCGCACAAACAGCCGCAAAAGCACTCGCTTTGGGTGATTTTTCGGATAAGATACTTTCAGAATATCAGAAACTATGGAAAGCAGAATTTCCTCCTTATGAAAAAATTCTCAAAGGGAAAACAGCGTTATACAATTTATCAGATCATGAAATGTCAATTATGGGCCGCTGCTTCCCCGAAGAAATGAGCAACATGGGTATTAGTGGAAAAGTGGTGGTAGGTGCACGTTTATTGATACGAAAACCAAGTCTTTACTCCAAGCGAATTATTCCAGCAATGTTGGCATTTGGCTATAGTCGTGCTAAGTACTATGGTTGGTGATCAAATGCATAAATTCGTTGGTATTGCTCTAATGATACCATTTACACTTCTTTTACTCCTTTTCATATTTGATGTATCTACGTTCGAATATGTGTGGCTCCATAGTTCCCCAGATATCCCTTTAATTTACAAAATAAGTGCTCTTTGGGCAGGTCGTGCAGGTCCAATTTTACTTTGGGTTGCATTGTTGGGTGCATTGTTGTTCATCGATGGTGATCGTCACACATCGGAGTCGGAAGAACAGCACAAATTGAGAATTCGATTAATTATGGCATTCAGTGTTTCTTTGTTCCTCGTAGCGATGCTATTAGAGCCATTTAGGTTCACTCCGGATTCCAATTCAAACCGTCCAGGGTTGAATGCTTTTCTTCAAACTGAATTGATGGTAATTCACCCTCCAATGGTATTTCTGTTTTACACACTTTGTGTAGGAGTTGGCGCTCACTCAATTGCAGCCATGCTTGTTCCAGGGAAACCGGCTAGAGATCGCATTTTGCATCTGGCTAGACCAGCTTTCTTTGTAGGTACACTTGGAGTAGGGCTTGGTGGGTTGTGGGCGTATACAGTTCTCGATTGGGGTGGTTATTGGGCATGGGATCCCGTTGAAACAGGCTCCCTTTTACCTTGGCTGGCATTGATTCTCCTTTTGCATTTTAGATTACCAAAAGGGATGGCTAAAGAAGATCATTGGTACATTGGATTGGGTATCCTCCCAGCATTTTTTTCAATACATGCGACCTTGGTGACTCGGGCCAACGGTGTATGGCAAAGTATCCATGCGTTCGTAGCCGACAAGGATGCAACTACAAACAGCGGACCAATTCAACGGATATTGGATATTGGAGTAAGTAGTTCAGAAGGAATCGAAGTCCATATTTATTTGATTATTCTTGCAGGGTTGATGTGGCTATTAGTCCGTCATTTTGCTAAAGAAAAGGACAAGAAAATCGCCCCCCTTTCAATGATTATAGGTGGGATACTTGGCCTTTACATTGGTTCACTAGAGGTAGGGCTACTTACAGGGATATTCTTCTTTTTACTTTGCAGCCACGGTAACTCAAATGAAAGATCGGTTTGGATTATTTCAGGGATATCTCTAATGTTATTCAGCCGTTGGGCATTCTTGATTTCAATGGAATATGCACTAATTGGAACAATTGTATTCATCCTTCCATGGCTTCTTTCAAAAGAAATTGAAGAGATCCCATTAAATTGGACGGAAACACGTTGGCAACAACGTCTTGTTCTCTGGATTCCGTTGGCAATTGGTGGCCCTTTTCTTTTATTGACATGGCTGATATTGATTCAAGAAGTTGAAGGGACCACCCTTGCTTCGCATGAAATGTATGGTCTTCCCTTACTTTGCTTCGCCTCCCTTGGCCTTACTGTATATGCGTGGAAGAAAGTGGTTTCTTCGGAAAAAATTCCTTGGGTACTCGGTATTGTAATATGTTCTTCAATACTATTTGCAGTATATTGGCCCAATTCTCTACCTGGAAATTCAGATTACATATTACAAGGAAACATCACTCGAGGTATGCTGGCAGGTTTTGCGTTACCTCTTTTATTATTTTCAACACCACCCTTGATACGACTAGTATGGATTAGGTTTTCACAAATTGATGGAAATCCTACACCAGTCAATATACGCAGGTTGGCTATGCACGTAGCCCATCTTGGAATTGTGTTGTTATTGATTGGACATGTGTTCACAACAACTCTTGTGCAACGCGGAGACCCGAGCCATGTTGCAGTATTACCAAAAGACGTCGCCATTGAACACGGGGGGTATTGGTACACATTCTCATCGTTGACATCTTCTGAGCCTGGGGATCAAAATTGGGATAGTGATGTGGGTGACGGTCTAATCGAGATTGAAATTGAAATTCGCGAAAGTGCAGAAGGTCCCGTAGTGGCCATACTTACCCCGGGGATGCTGCGTTTTGATGAAGGCGGTATCCCGGCACGTTCAGAAACTGATGTTTGGCATCGCTTACAAGGTGATTTGATAGTAATTTTTGATATTAATCAAGCGAATCAATTGAGTTTAGTATCTTTCATGAAATCAGGTGAAGAAGTTGACAGTGTTCGAGTGACAATCTATGATTTGACGGGCAGTCACCTAGTTTGGACTGGTTGGGTCTTAATCTTGATTGGAACAGCACTGAATTGGATTTTAGCGCCCTCTCCGAATTTGGATGAAGAGGAATAAGCCCTACGGGCTTTCTCGTGACTACGCCGCACCGCTGATAAAGGAAGAGCCGGTCGCGGGGCCGCCTAAGACTGGCAGGTGTCCAAAATGGAGAATGGTTCAATCGTCCACATCGACTATGATTTGTATAATGCAGATGACAACGAGCTCATCGAAACGACGCGTGAAGACGTTGCGAAAGGAGCCGATAAATTCGATGAAAATCGTACTTACAAGCCCCTCGTTACAGTGATTGGAGAAGGCAGGCTTATTGCAGGCTTTGAAGCACATCTTGGAGATGCTGAAGCAGAAAAGGATTACGAGTTTGATATTGCACCTGAAGATGCTTATGGCGAGCGTGATCCAAATGAAGTTGAAGTTATGTCCGAAGCAGTTCTAATCCGCTCAGTTCGAGACCCAGAGAGTCTTGGAATTGGTGCATCGGTTGAAATCGGTGGTAAGCAAGGAATCCTCAAGAGTTTCCGCTCAGGCCGTGCTCGAATTGATTTCAATCATCCTTTAGCAGGGCGAACTCTTCGATACAATTACCGGATTGTAAAGGTGATTGAAGACCGTGCTGAGAAAGTGAGTACGCTTCTAGAAACCAATACTGGTCGAGATGGGTTTGAAGTGGAATTCGATGGGGATGATGTGACAATAACACTTCCTGAATTCGTATCATATGATCAGAATTGGTCCTTTACGAAATTCGGTTTAATTCGAACCCTCCGCGATCATATTGGGGTAGGGACTATTGTGTTCCGTGAAGTTCACGAAGCACGAGAAGTTGGCGAAGAAGAATAATCCTCAAACTAGCACACGAAATCGCTTAGAAGTAAGTGCTCCCGCCTTGGGTCATGAGCACCGACGAGAAATCACTAATCGTTGAAACTCCTTTGAGTGATAATCAATTTTCACAAATGGAAAGATTTGCAGCGGCAATTATTGTAGGTGCAGTAGTATTACTGGTTGGCGCAATTCTTGGTGATGATATTGCACCTGGCAACTCACTTACAGAAACAGTTGAAACAAATTTCTTTGATCCTTTAAATGAGGATTCAACTGAAGGAGATGCTGGGTACAACCCAGTTGATACAATTACTTATTCTGTATTGCTGGTATCTTTTGTCGTTGTTATTTCAGCGTGGCTTCGACGAATGGGAATCACATCAAAAGATAGTGCACTTTTGGCACTATTACCATGGGTTTTTTGGGCTGCTTTGGGGGAAGTAAATGAAGATGGTTCACTTTTTCAAGATAGATTTAGTCCGCTGTTTGTTTCTCCAATAGTTCATTTTCATGTGGCTGCATGGGTTATCGCAGTGGCCTTCATGTCTCATGCAGCAAGTCAGAGTAAAGGTGTAGGTGGTTCTCAAGGAGTGACTCAATTGGCTGTTTTATTGACACTGTTCCATGCAGTGATATACTTGCCCCAATTTTTGATGTACTGGCCGATTGAAACCGCCTCACCATTAGTGTGGACACCTTTAGTCGGAATTGTATTGATTATTGCATTACATCCATTTTTGGAATCTATGTCCTTCATGGAGCAGGGTTTAATTCAAGTCGGCATCGGTGCTTGTTTCATCCAACTTTCAGGATGGTTGTCTATGTATTATGACCCTCTAAATACGACTGAAAGCGCTGTATTGTGGCCATTGTTAGTTTGCCTCTTTGCCCCATTAATCATTTGCATAATATTGTGGGTAATTGGTCAACCTTCACGTAGGGAATTACACCACATGGGGCTTGAAGCGGGGTTAATTCCTACAGGAATTAGCCTAGATGATTGGGAGAATCAACATTCTTCAACATTTGATAGATTGGAACAATTAACTCCTCGTGCAATTTTGGGAACGCCTGTAATTCTTGTAGCGATGTATGGCCAAATGGTTGATGGCCTTGCAACATTCCTTGGAGTTGATCATTTTGGATATTCTGAAAAGCATGTATTATCTCAAAAAGTAATTGATTTGACGGGTGGAGCATGGGGTTTTGCAATTCTGAAATTCGGTATTGCTGGATTGATTTGGTTCCTCTTTTCGTCAGCTAGATTTGAGCAACGCCACAGGCATCTTCGCTTGCTCGTAATTTTGTGTTTGTTAGTAGTAGGGCTAGCTCCTGGTTTGAGAGATATTCTACGATTAACAGTCAACACATGATAGTGCGAGCGTTCAAGGCCAAGGTCGTAATCGCACCCCTAAGGGGTGCGTATGGACCGACTTCAAACCCGAGTCAATTCCTCGGACGAACTTTTCAAGTCAAACCATGAGCACAACAGTGCTTTGCTTGCAACATTGCGCGAACGCCTAGAAGTTGTACAACAAGGTGGTGGCGGGAAATATGTTGAGAAGCACCGAAGCCGAGGTAAGGCCCTTCCTCGCGAACGAATCTCTGCCATTTGTGACTCTGGTACTCCATTTCTTGAGTTATCTCCGCTTGCAGCATACGACCTCTACGATGGTCGAGCTGCCAGTGCGGGAATGGTCACAGGGGTGGGTGTTGTCCATGGAAGGGAATGCCTGTTTGTGGCCAACGATGCTACTGTGAAAGGTGGTTCATACTATCCCATGACTGTCAAAAAACACATTCGGGCTCAAGAAGTTGCCAACACCAATCATCTACCTTGCATTTACTTGGTCGATTCGGGCGGAGCATTCCTTCCAATGCAGGACGAGGTATTTCCAGACAGAGATCACTTTGGCCGCATCTTTCGCAATCAGGCAATCATGAGTGGAAAGGGCATCCCTCAAATCGCTGCAGTCTGTGGTTCCTGCACAGCAGGTGGTGCATATGTTCCTGCAATGTCTGATGAATCAATCATTGTCAAGGGCAATGGTACTATTTTCCTCGCAGGTCCCCCCTTAGTCAAAGCTGCAACAGGCGAAGAAGTCACTGCCGAAGATTTGGGTGGAGCGGATGTTCACACAGCCCAATCTGGAGTCGCCGACCATTTTGCGGAAGACGAACCGAGTGCATTGCGTATGGTACGCAACATCGTTGAGAATCTGAATGCTGGCGTGAAGACGAAATTGGATGTTCGACCTCCCGAGAATCCAGCCTACCCAATCGACGAGATCCTCGGCATTATCCCAGAAGACAACCGAACACCGTTCGATGTTCGAGAGATCATCTCCCGAATCGTTGATGGTAGCCGCTTCCACGAGTTCAAAGCCAGGTATGGACCCACCCTCGTTTGTGGATTTGCTAGAATTCATGGCTATCCAGTTGGTATTGTTGCCAACAATGGGATTCTTTTTTCAGAATCATCACAAAAAGGAGCACATTTCGTCGAATTATGTGGTCAAAGAGGAATTCCTCTGGTATTTTTGCAGAATATTACGGGTTTCATGGTTGGCCGAGATTACGAAGCAGGTGGGATTGCAAAGGATGGTGCTAAACTAGTGACAGCAGTATCTTGCGTCCCCGTGCCCAAGTTCACGGTCATTATTGGAGGGAGTCACGGAGCCGGCAACTACGGCATGTGTGGTCGTGCCTACGACCCACGCTTCCTGTTCATGTGGCCAAACAGTCGCATATCAGTCATGGGAGGCCCGCAGGCGGCTGATGTTCTTGCGACAGTGAAACAAGATCAGAGGGCCCGTGAAGGCCTCGATCCTATGACTGATGAAGAGTGGGCTGACTTCCAAGCACCGATTCTTGAGAAATACGATGCCGAAGGTTCACCGTATTATTCGACCGCTCGGCTATGGGATGATGGAATCATCGACCCGCGGGATACCCGGGACATGCTTGGTTTGGCGATTAGTACTAGCTTGAATGCACCAATGCCGGAGACGAAATTCGGGATATTTAGAATGTGAAAGGGGCAATTGAAATGTTAAATTTTGCAATTGAAGATTTAAAACCAGAAACCAACCTTTGCACTCTTGAAATAAGGGGCTCCGTCGCACATTTGACCCTGACTCGAGAAGATGTGTATAATGCCCTCAATATTCCACTTATCAGTGAAATCATATCGATTCTTGATTGGACCAAGGAGAGATCGGTTGGCGAGCGAGGCACATTGCTTGATTCAGCCGGGGAACAATACCTCCGGGTTCTTGTGCTCTCAGGAGCAGGCAAGCATTTCTGCGCAGGTGCTGACATCAATATGATGCGGGATGCTGGTGCAAAAAGCTCTGAAGAAAACAGAATTGATTCTGAGAGATTAGATTGCTTGTTCAACAGCCTGTGGGCCCATCCATGCTTTACCGTTGGTAAAATCCAAGGTGTTGCTTTGGGGGGTGGGGCTGGTTTGGTTGCTTGCCTTGACCACGTAATCGTTGATTCTCGGGCACGTATCGCTCTTTCAGAAGGAAAATTAGGAATCTTACCAGCAGTCATTGGCCCCTATGTCTATCGCAAGGTGGGAAGTGCAGAATTCCGTCGACTCGCCATGGTTGCAGGAAGAATTGGTGCCGAAGAATCATTACGAATTGGTTTGGTCAATCAATTAACGGATTCACTGGATGGCGCAGAATCCACAGTTGTAGAAGAAGTCTTGACAACAGGACCGATGGCTGTTGCAGAAGCTAAGAAACTCACACTCACATTTGACCGATGGAATGGAACCGATGAAGAACTCAGGCAATGGACATTGGACAAAACCAGTGCAATGCGAGGTTCTGATGAGGGGCAAGAGGGTCTCGCATCATTTCTTGAGAAGCGCCCACCTAATTGGAAAGAGGAGTGAATCCACATGGGTGGGCCAGATTGGATGGAGGGTGCCCCGCACCCAATATCCAAAATCTTGGTTGCAAACAGGGGCGAAATTGCTTGCAGAATTTTCCGCTCTTGTGCCGAACTTGGCTTAGGGTCTGTCGCAATTTTCTCAGAGGCAGATCGCGGGTCATTACATCAACAAACTGCAGACGAATCTGTATTTCTCCCCGGTGACAACCTTTCTGAAACATATCTCAATATCGAGGCAATTTTGGCTGCTGCTGAAGAGACGGGCGCAGATGCAATCCACCCTGGTTATGGTTTCCTTTCGGAGAGGAGTTCCTTCGCAAACGCTGTAAAGGCTGCAGGACTAGTTTGGATTGGACCATCCGCCCGCGCAATCGATGAGATGGGTGATAAAATCAGCGCAAGACGTGCCATGATTACTGCAGGTGTCCCCGTCATACCTGGTGAAGAATTATCCTTGGAGAACCCCGGTGACATGGTGGATGATCTTGTTCGAGCGGCAACACGTGTAGGTTATCCTCTGTTACTGAAAGCCAGTGCAGGTGGGGGTGGAAAAGGCATGCGAATGGTTCACGAACCACGAAATTTACAGAGAGAATATGCAGCAGCAAGTCGTGAAGCAGCGACATCATTTGGCGATGGCACGGTCTACGTCGAACGCTTGCTAGAGAAATCTCGTCATGTCGAAGTCCAAGTCTTGACAGACACGCTAGGTAATGCTGTTCACCTGTTTGAACGGGAATGTAGCATTCAACGTCGACATCAGAAAGTGGTTGAAGAAGCCCCATCCCCCGTTCTCGATGAGATTACACGTGAGCAGATGGGTTCAGCGGCGGTGAATGCAGCGAAGGCTGTAGATTACGAAGGTGCAGGGACCGTTGAATTCCTTCTCGCAGAAGATGGCGAATTCCATTTTCTTGAGATGAATACACGTCTACAGGTAGAACACCCGATTACCGAATGCATCAGTGGTGTCGATTTGGTTGTGGAACAAATTCGAGTTGCTGCTGGATTGCCTTTGCCCTTCACCCAATCTGATATCGCCATCCGCGGTCATGCGATTGAAGTTCGTATCTATGCAGAAGATCCAGCCAATAATTTCCTCCCTGCCATTGGACCACTAGCAATGTTTCGCCCACCAACCGGTCCAGGAATTCGCCTTGACACAGGTGTTCGGGAAGGTGATTCGGCCAGCATTGATTTCGATCCGATGCTAGCAAAATTGGTGGTTCATGCGCCGGATAGAAACGCAGCGATCCGACGAATGAAACGGGCATGCGAGGATTTCGTGTTACTTGGGGTGACGACAAACTTGGGATTCCTCTGCGAAATCATGGGTCACTCTGCATACCACGCTGGTGAAACAACAACAGATTTCATCGAAGTGAATTGGCCCGAAGGCTGGTCTCCAAAAACGTCGGATGTAGCCCCCTTTGCCGCAGCTGCATCCGAACACTACGGACTATATCGGGAAGCAACCATAATCGAAAAAGAAGGTGGCCGCGGTAGCCCATACAACCCCTTCTTATCTCTGAGGAGGTCATTTCCGTGAGGTGTTTAGATGATTGAACTACGGGATTCCAGTGGCCGCCATTGGCAGATTGCCATTGGTGCTTCAGAGGCCACCTGCGATGGTGAATCAATCACCAATGAACACACGTTTGAAATTGATGCTAGACCCAATCGTTTGTGGGTCGATGGACAATTAGCCCATGTTATCAAAGTGAAAGATGATTGGTGGATTCATATCGATGGTGGCATCCACATATTGTCCATCGATGAACAAGGCCTCAGTAGTTCTGGTAACGATGATGGAATGACTGCCCCTATGCCAGGTAAGATTCTCGAGATCCTTTGCAACGTTGGTGATGAGGTGGAAACCGGACAAACACTGATTGTGATGGAAGCGATGAAGATGGAACATCGAATTGTAGCAAACGGTCCAGGGACTATTTCGGCAATACACCACGATGCCGGTGAGCAAGTTGATGCTGGAGCGACTTTAATCGATATTGATGATGAGTGATAACTCAATTGAAAATTTAATTTTCCAATTGGTAAATCTATTCATCGGCCCAAGTCCCTTGGAAATCTTCAGCATTGTCCACTCGGATGAATAAGTCCAACGAAGTCCAAACTAGGCTGTTGAAGCCACTTGCCATCTCATCAGGGCCCCCGGCCTTCGCAGTCATGAATTCCAGGGTATCAGAAGGTGAATGCCATTCTTGCCAGAAGGAGATGTCTCC
>JASLKH010000054.1 GCA_030747675.1 Candidatus Thalassarchaeaceae archaeon
ATGATTGATTTCCTAGCCGATGAACAAATTCTTTCTGATTTGACATGGACTTGTAAAGAAAGCCATGCATTGATGATAGGAGGAGGGATTTCCAAGCATCATGTGATTTGGTGGAACCAATATAGGGGAGGTTTAGATTCAGCAGTTGGAATAACCACTGCACCAGAACACGATGGAAGTCTATCGGGGGCGCGATTACGTGAAGCAATTTCATGGGGGAAAATCCGTCCTACTGCACCACAAATTACTGTCGAGGGAGATGCTTCAGTTTTACTACCATTACTCGGTTCTGATCTATTCAAGTAAATATGCCATGCATTCCATAATCCCCACTCTGATTGCAGTCATGGGACGCCAGCCATCTAACCCACAAGAGAGTAAGGCTGTATGTAATGGCTCTAAATCAGGTCTTCTTCGCTCACCAGAATAAGTTACAGCTGCTGGCGAAGGTATTTCACTCAAGGATTCCAATGAGTGAGAATGTTCCATTGTGTTTTGAAATCTCAGCCAAAGATGTCTAATTTCATCCAATACCATTTCCTGAGTCCATGCTCGACGGCCGCATAAATCCATCTTACCTTTTACACTATTTTCAGACAAAATTCGAACTGCATTAAGGGCATCCCTAACATGCACCCAATGAAAGATTGTATCGCTTTTTTCTGGCTGCTTCCCGTCAATAATTTTTTGAATCCAATTGGACATCAAATCATTCCGACCAGGTGTGTAAATATCATGAAATTGCACATGAAGGCCTTTACATTCGGCAAGAGTTTCAAGTAATTCATCATACATATTTTCACGGCTCAATGAGTACCCTGTGCAACGCCACTACCATCAAATTCATTCAATCCTTTGCGAAATATATCGATAATCAAGTCTATTTCATCAGAAGTGATTCCGAAATGGGGTGTGAATCTCAACGCATTTTTACCGCCATGAATAACACCCAAACCATGTACTCTGCACCATTCCTCAAATGCTCCAAAACCAACTACAGGGAACCTTTCAGGATCTAATTCTGCACTAAGGAGGAGGCCGGTCCCTTGAACCAAAGTTACGTCATTTGGGTATTGGGATGCTAAATCATTCAACTTCTGCAGAAACTCTACCCCTTTTTCACGGATATTCGAACGCAATTCAGGAGTTACAGAGTCCAATACTGCAACTGCAGTTTCTAATGCGCGTGGATTTGTAGTCATTGTATTTCCATAAATTCCAACGACGTATAATTCAGATGCTCGTTTACTCATTCCAACAACTGAGAGTGGATATTGTGCTGCATTCAGTGCTTTTGACCAAGTTTCTAAATCTGGTACCTCACAATTTTCAAATCCTGGATAATCAACTATACTCAAACATCCTTGGCCTCGAAGGCCCGCTTGAATCGAGTCAATCAGCAATAAACTTCCATGTTCATTTGCCAAAGAGCGGGCTTCGTCATAGAATTCTCGAGTGATGCTCATCCCTGGGTTTCCTTCACCCATCACAGGCTCCATTGCTACAATTTCAATGAAAAAGCCTTCATCCTCTGCCCGTGAAAATGCCTTTTTTAATGAAGATATATCATTTGGTGGGACGATTATTAAATTGTCACGATCACGGAAACTCGCTAGATTTTTGTCATAACCTTGCTTGCAAGAATCTGAAATTTGCGCAGGTCTATCAGTACGACCGTGGAATCCTTCTTCCAAAGCCAGTAATTTGATATCTCGTCCTTCATACCTTCCTCCTTTTGCCGTCATCAAATTAGCATTTACATCTGCAATACGCAATGAAATTGTTACTGATTCTGAGCCGCTATTCAAACAAATAAAGCGAGAAAATGGACAACTTCCACGTTTGTGTCCAACTTCCTGCCGTAATTTTTCTGAAAGACGCTTTTGACTGAATGAAGGAGTCATCACATTTGCCATCACCCAATTACTACTCATTGAATGGATAATCTCGTCAGGGCCATGTCCCATTCCCAGCATACCATATCCGCCATTGTCATGCAAAACAGCACCATGTGAGGTGACTATCCAAGGTCCTTTGGCTGATATCGCAATGTAAGGATTAATGCATTCAGCTGCATAGAAATTGACATAATCAGACTGTAATCTTGAAATTAATTCTACCTCATCTACACTCAAAAGGTCATTACCAAATTCTGAAATCAACTGAGAATATACTGCACTAGCCTCGATTATAGCTTGTTCAAGTTTTACATCTTTCGCCAAAAATGAGTGGATAACATGATCTGGAAGACCATGAGTGTGAGTTGGTCCTGATGACTCTCGAATCCGCTGAAGCATGGACAAAACTGCTTCCATGGATTCGACGAAGGTTGTAACGCTCATCAAGGTTCTCGAAACAAAGTGTCGATATTTCAGGTATCACCACCTAGAATCCCAATAGAAATATCTGGGCCGATAACCTTCAATCAACGCAGATATTACTTATTATTTCAATTGAAAAATGATTTCTATGTTCCGATAATTATCTTTTTTTAATTGGCGGATAAAGGATATCTTATCAGCCATTTCTAATTGAAAATAAAAAAAAATGCTTTTGAAATAAAAATCTTTATCCAATTAGAAAATAAAGTATTATCAGCCATTTCCAATTGAAAAAACAAAAAATAGCCTACAGCATCATTTATGTACCCTGCCCTACCGTCAACCCGATAGACAGGATGGGATGCTGTACTAAGGAGACGGAATTAAATGAAAGACGATAACTATAGAATTCAAGAATTACTTCAACGTGAAGTGTATGTTGGAGAAAACTACGTAGGGACAATTGTTGGTGAAAGATACCACCCTAATGAAAGCCGAGTTCAATCGATGCGATTACAAGTAGAACCAGGTGTGGCAGAAGAATACATGCGGAAACCTGCTGAACATGCCCCTTTATCGAAAGAATTGATTCATTCAATACAAGATGATGGGTCAGTTAAACTTTCAAAATCAATGAGAGAACTGCAGCGAAGGTGGCGTAATACTGTACGTATCGAAGAACAATTATATGCACCTGATGAATTACTAGATCGAGCTGTTTTAGATGACGATGGAATGGAACTCGGCGTAGTTATTGATTTAGTGAAAGTTAAACGCACATACAGAGGGATCACAGTAAAAGTAAGATCTGCTATTAGACGCCGGTACGGATTGGATGAAACATTACACATCCCCGTGACTGCTCTCGCAAGAACACGGGCGCGATTAGATGAAGTAGTACTTTCACGCACTTTTGATAAACTTCGATCATTACCTAGTTATATCCAAATCAATGAAGGTATTTTCACTGACGAGGAATGAAACCAGACTGTAGGGTTAACCGTCACGGTTAATTCCCAAACCATTGTCGCCGGATTGCTCTGGACGGGTAGCTTAGGTTGGCTGGAGCACCCGGCTGATAACCGGGAGGTCGCAGGTTCAAATCCTGCCTCGTCCACTAAACTCCATACATGAAGCCACGTAAGCCTATGGAAATCAACATGAAGGGGCTGCTCTGAGCATCAAATGCGGGGGCGGCGTATGCCAGTAGTATCGGGAAGTAATTCGGGTGCACTAGCTACTGCACTCGCAGATGAACTAAATTGGGAACACCACCCTTTAGAAGTTCGAAGATTTCCTGATTCAGAGGGATATGTTCGCGTTCCAGCAGAAAGTGTAGAGGCGGTGCGTTCAGAACCAGTCGTAGTAGTGGCCACCACTTTCCCTGATTCTGGGATAGTAGAAGCGCTCCTGATTTTAGAAGCGATTCACGATGTTCGACG
This sequence comes from Candidatus Thalassarchaeaceae archaeon, assembly GCA_030747675.1. Lineage (GTDB taxonomy): Archaea > Thermoplasmatota > Poseidoniia > Poseidoniales > Thalassarchaeaceae > MGIIb-P. Next base: position 3,764 of record JASLKH010000054.1, read on the forward strand.
AGGAGATATGTCGAATCTGAAAGGAGAAGGTGCTGATTCTTTGGAAAAAACAGGACCAGGGATATTCCTAGCAGTTCCATACTTTGGGTACTCTCGACAAGATAAGAGGTTTCAAAGAGGAGAAGTTGTATCTGCTAAACTTCTGGCAAGGTTACTCACACGCTGTTGCGATGGCATGGTTGTTCTGGACCTACATGCACCTGCTGTTCTAGAAGACCTAGACGTGCCTGTCGCATTTGTCTCTTCAATGCCAGAAATTGCTAATCATCTTCAATCCACTGTAAATCCTGACTTTGTTTTGAGTCCCGACAAAGGAGCGATTGAGCGAGCGAGCCACGTGGCTGAATCGATAGGATGCAATTTTTCATATCTTGAAAAAATACGAATCGATGCACACACAATCGAACACAAGGCAAAGGATCTCGAGGTAAATGGAGCGATTGTTGCCATCGTAGACGACATGATATCCACCGGCGGCACAATTTGCAAAGCGAGTGATGCATTACGTAGACAAGGGGCAAAGGAAGTTCATGCAGCCTGTACCCATGGACTGTTTACGGGGGGAGCAATTACTCGGCTAGCAAATCATGTAGATGGAGTACACGCCACTGATTCTTTACCAAACCCACGGTCAGTTGTGAGCGGTGCGCCTGCAATTGCACGAGGTGTAATCGAACTCCTTGAACGCGTTCTTGGAGTAAATAACAAGGCATGAAGTAATCCGCTGCGTTTATACGGGGCACGTCCTGCGGCGGCCTACCTAACATGAGGAGTGAATCCAATGAGTGTACATATTGCCTTTGAAACCCCGAAAGATGTCCAAGATTCTGTTTACGAGTTGGTCAAACTCGTTGGCAACGGCAACGGTCGTCTAAAGAAGGGTAGTAATGAAGTAACTAAAGCAGCAGAACGTGGTAATGCCCAAATGGTCGTTATGGCCGAAAATGTAAATCCTAGCGAACTGCTAGCGCATATTCCACTAATCTGTAAAGAAAAGAAAATTCCATTTATTTACGTTGAAGATCAAGCATATTTAGCAGAAGCTGCTGGAATGTCTGCAGGTGCAAAGACTGCCGCAATCGCTTTGATGGAAGTTAGCAAAGGGGCTGAAGACGCATTCAATGGTGTCAAAGGCCACACCGATGCACTGAACTGAGATATAGAGGGTACTGAGGGATCTAAATGACTCAAGAAGGCTGGCCTGCAGAGGTTGTCGAAGTTGTCGGTAGAACTGGGATGACTGGAGAAGCCACGCAAGTCAAAGTCCGAGTGAATGATGCACCAAACCCAAGAGACATTGGTAGGATTATCACACGTAACGTCGTTGGGCCAATTCGAATTGGAGATATTCTAATGCTACGTGATACAGGACGTGAAGCTCGTAAATTGAACGTGCGCTGAGGTGAGAACAATGGTTGAACGTCGCATCTGCAATTTCTCAGGAGAAGAAATAGAACCAGGAACTGGAGTCATGTATGTCAAGCGTGATGGTACCGTGATGTGGTTCAAAGATTCAAAGGCTCGTAAAAACATGAAAATGGGGCGTAATCCACGCAAGGTTAAGTGGACACGTCGGTATGTCAAAGGTGGAATTCAGTAATTTTCTGTATCTCTACGTGCGGTTGAGCGTAGCGTGGTCCTGAAATAGGGGTGCACATTCGGCCGAATTGGTGAATGTATGCAAACGACCTATGTAATGATAAAGCCTGATGGAGTTCAACGAGGGCTCGTGGGAGAGATTATCACACGATTTGAAAGAAAGGGATTACGATTGGTAGGGTTAAAATCTATCCTTGCCAATAAAGACCTAGTTGAAACACATTATGCTGTACACAAAGAACGGCCATTCTATGATGGTCTAATCAAATTCGTAACTTCAGGACCCGTAGTAGCAATGGCCTGGACGGGAGTGGATGCTATCGCTGTTTGCCGGAATGTGATTGGAGCCACTAATGGTCGTGAAGCAAATATGGGCACTATTCGAGGGGATTTCGGAATGGACATGGGTTTTAATCTGATTCATGGGAGTGATGGAGAAGATACTGCTGCCTTTGAATTGGGCCTTTGGTTCCCTGAAGGTCTAAATGAATGGATCCCTGACAGAGAAAATTGGGTCTACGAATAACTAAGTTATCAATTGGTAAATTCAATAATCCAATTGGGAAATTGAGGTTTTATTATGGCCAATAAAAATAGGCGCCAACCGATTGTTGCAGTCCTAGGGCACGTTGACCATGGGAAAACAAGTGTACTAGATTACGTTCGATCATTAGGGAAAGAAAGGCAATCTAGTGTCATGGCCCGTGAAGCAGGAGGGATTACTCAACACATAGGAGCAACCGAAGTCCCTGCAAAGTTATTGAATGAATTATGCAGTCCTTTGATGGGTGGAAAAGAATTTCTTTCTCCAGGTCTACTGTTTATCGATACACCTGGACATCATTCATTCTCTACGTTGAGAACGAGAGGGGGTTCTCTAGCAGATATTGCAATTTTGGTCATCGACATAATGGAAGGATGTCAACCCCAAACACTTGAGTCAATCCGGATTCTAAAACAGGCAAAGACTCCTTTCGTTGTCTGTGCCAACAAAGTAGATCGAATTCATGGCTGGAAGTCTGTGCATGGACGTTCTGTTGCTGATGCTATGAAGGATCAAGATGCGCATGCTCAAGGGCTATTTGAGCAAAAATTCTGGAATATGGTAGGTCAATTTGGAGAACATGGATTCAATTTAGACATGTATAATAGAATTAGCGACTTCACTCAAAATATTGCTCTAGTTCCTTGTTCAGCAAAGGATGGTGAGGGACTGCAGGACCTTCTAGCAGTTACAATAGGTCTAGCTGAACGATTCCTTGAAGAGCAACTGTCAGATGTAGAAGGTGCTACTGAAGGAACTGTACTTGAAATGAAAGAAGAAAGAGGTTTAGGGAAAACACTCGATGTAATCCTATATCGGGGTGAAATTAAGAAAGGTGATGAAATTATAATTGCCACCGACACTGGTGCACGCATTACTAGAGTTCGAGGGTTATTTCGCCCACGGGGCATGTCTGAAATGCGAGATGCTGGCGATCGTTGGGATGCTATTGACCATGTCGAGGCTGCCGCTGGGTTGAAACTTGCAGCGCCTGATTTGGATGGCGTATTGGCCGGCACCACTTTGCATGTAATCACAGAAGAAAGTAAAGATGAGGCTCTTCTCACTGCAGAATCTGAATCAAAAATCAGTATCGACTTAGATGATGAAGGGATTGTAATCAAATCAGATACACTTGGAGGGCTGGAGGCATTAGCATTTGAATTAAGGAATTTAGAAACTCCCATTCCAATTAGAAATGCTGGTATTGGACCTGTAAATAAGAAAGATTTGAGAAGTGCTGAAAATTCATCCGAACCACTTAACCAGGCCATATTGGCGTTCAACACTGATATTCAAGGTGAAACTGAGGAGGAGCTTTCGAAGGAAAGTTGTGAAGTAGTACATATCGGCTCTGATGTTATTTACCATATTTTGGAAAGATTTGCAGAATGGCGTGATGAACGCAAGAACCAAATTGAAGAAGAAAAACGTGAAAAAATTGTTTACCCTGGTAAATTGCTTATTTTACGTGATCACATATTCAGACGCTCGGGACCAGCAGTTGTTGGGGTTCGCATCCTTGGTGGACGATTACATGTTGGGCAACGCTTGCTGAAACCTGATGGGTCCAGAATTGGTCAAGTTAAATCAATTCGAACTGGTGATAGTTCTCATAAAGAAGCCAAACAAGGGGAAGAAGTTGCAGTAGCTATTGACGGTGCGACTGTTGGTAGAGGTATCGACGAAGAAGACATCTTGCTTGTTGATGTACCTGCAAGTCACGCTCGGCGACTGAGGAAATTGGAAATGACTTCTGCCGAAGAAGAGATTCTTGAAGAACTCACCGCTCTGCATAGGAAAGATGATCACTTTTGGGGTCGTTGAATAATTGAAATAGTTACGTAGTACCACGTTTATTATGGTATTTCAAAGATATTCTAATCAGATGCTAGGCTGACCCCTAGACCCCCAACGTTGAAGTACGATTCCGGGGGGTCGGAGGGTGGGTTCAAAGCCCGATGGTGGTTCTATGTCAGCAGGTATGGCACAAGCAGCAGGCGCAGGTCGAACAAAGGATCTTATTTCCACAGTTAGTCAAATTGCAAATGCACTAATGAGTGAAGTGGCCAAGGTTATTATTGGAAAGGAAGAAAATCTTCTCAGAGTTTGTGTTGGGATTCTATCAAACGGGAATATGCTATTGGAAGATTTCCCTGGATTGGGAAAAACGATGCTAGCCAACACATTCGCAAAAGCCCTTGGTTGCAAATTCAAGCGTGTTCAATTCACCCCTGACTTACTACCCTCTGACATCATGGGCACATACATGTACGATCAGCAAGTTGGAGAGTTCAAACTAAGGCCTGGCCCTCTATTTACAAACATTCTACTAGCTGACGAAATCAATCGTGCTCCGCCAAAATCTCAGGCAGCACTTCTTGAGGCAATGGAAGAAAAGCAGGTAACAATTGAAGGAATTACCCACAAACTACCTGCTCCTTTCGTGACACTAGCGACACAAAACCCAATTGAACAAGAAGGAACATATCCACTTCCAGAAGCACAAATGGATAGATTCCTAATGAAAATGTCAATGGGTTATCCAAACCGCGCTGAAGAAAAAGCAATTCTTGCACGCAGAAAATTACGTGGAAAGGATGGTCACGATGTTGCTCAAATTACATCTCCAAAAAAAGTGGTTGCTATGCAAAAAGCACTGGAAACAGTGCATGTAGACCCTGCAATTCTATCATACATTGTTGAAGTGGTGCAAAGATCTAGGGAAGACCACCGGTGTATTACAGGCGCTTCACCTCGTGCAAGTCAATCTTTGTTCAAGACTGGGCGTGCTGCTGCGGCAATTGATGGTCGAGATTATGTCATTCCCGACGATATCAAACGTGTTGCACTACAGGTAGTAAGCCACAGAATTGTTCTCAAACCTGAAGCTAAGATTCGTGGAATTACAGGAATGCACATCATGAGAAAGATTCTCTCTGAAGTCCCTGTTCCGGTAATCCAATGATTAATCGGCAAAATTTTTCAAGTCTGTAATTCGGCTAAGAACGACTCTTCTTTCCGCGTGATTGAAAGAGGTGTAGATACGAGGCCGCGATATCCGAAGAGGTAAGTGGTATGAATCCCTACAAAATGGTCATTGCAGTAGCCAACCAAAAAGGCGGTTGTGCAAAGACAACTACGGCAGTCAACCTTGCATCTGCATTAGCAAAGGGGAATCCCGATGCAGGTTTACCACCTGCTAAGGTTTTGTTAGTTGATTTGGATCCGCAAGGAAATGCATCTACATCATTTGGTATTAACAATCGCGATAGACATCGCACTGTATACGATTTATTGATGAATGATCTCGGAGAAGAACTACCTATTATTGATGATTATTTGATCAGTCCGGAAATTATCACAGATGCGATGCAGCAATCATGGAAGCAGTCAAACCCCGATAAAAAAATACCCACATCTCTGAAAATAGAGAACCTCTGGTTATTACCTAGCAACATTCAATTATCGGCTGCTGAGATTGAATTGGCAACTCGTTTAGGCAGAGAAACTCGCCTGAAAGAAGGATTAAGCCCAGCATTAGATGAATTTGATTACATCATAATTGATACTGCCCCTAGTTTGGGCTTATTGACAATAAATGCCTTCGCAGCTGCCAATTGGGTATTAATACCAGTCCAAACAGAATATTATGCTCTTGAAGGAATGAGTCAACTAATGAACTCAATTAAATTAATTCAGAGAAGAATCAACCCTCATCTCAAATTGTTTGGTATTGCTTTGACCATGTATCAGAGAAGTAACTTAGGAAATACAGTATCTAAAGAAGTACGTCAACATTTTGAAAAGCAAGTTTTTAGCACTGCAATCCCTAGAAGGATACAAATTGCAGATGCACCAATGGAGGGCGTCCC
>JASLKH010000055.1 GCA_030747675.1 Candidatus Thalassarchaeaceae archaeon
TAACTTTCACAACAGACATAATTCATGGTACAACTCTAGTAGATTCAATCTTCCGCCATAGGGATGGTTCAAATCCCGAATGTAGGCTAAGGGTGCCATGACGATTGATTGGACGGTCCCCATCGAGACAGGAGAACTACCTGTAGATGGTGAAAATTTCGACATAATCGTCGTAGGTGGTGGCCCTGGTGGTTCTGCTGCAGCAGCATATGCTGCTATGAAAGGTGACCGTGTATTATTGATCGAAAAAGAAGTTTGGCCTAGGGACAAAACCTGTGGGGATGCTGTTGGGGGAAAATCGCTTCGACATGTGAAGGAATTGGGTGTTAAAGAGATGATTGAGGCGACCCCACATTTTCGCGTTACTGGAATGATGTTTAGTAGCCCAAATGGTCAAAACGTCACAATAGCGTTGCCCAAAGATGATGTCGAACGGAAAGAAGCAGGATATGCGCTTCCTAGAATACAATTTGACTACATGATGTTCAAGCGGGCAACAGAATTGGTACTTTCAGAAGGTGGAAAGGTTGTTCAGGGAACAAAGGTGATTGATGTCCTACATGATTCAGTGCCTATTTCTCGAATAACAGGAGTAACGATTGAAGGTGATTCTACAACAACTCATTGCGCTCCACTTGTAATTGGTGCAGGAGGATATAGGTGTCCTGTTGCACAAACAATTGTGGAGGATTTGAATGGTGAAATAATGAGAGATGATGATCATTATTGTGGAGCATATCGGGAATATTGGACTGGTGTCAAAGATGTTGGTGATGAAGAAGGAGCGATTGAGCTTCATTTCGTAGATGATGTGATTCCAGGATATTGGTGGATCTTTCCCGTTCAGAAAGGGATGGTGAATGTTGGAATTGGGATGGTGATTTCTGAACAAAGAAAACAAAAAGGCATGAGAAAATCATTGAAAAAACTGCAACATCACCTGATTAATGACCACCCATTATTCAAAGAACGATTTGCAGATGCCAAAATGGTTGAGGGTAGTGGGAAAGGGTGGCAACTTCCCTTTGGTAGTCCACGAAAAGGAAAATCCATTCAGCCTAGATTGAGTGCTATGGCTGGAGCAATGTGTATTGGAGATGCTGCTAGTTTAGTCGATCCGTTCAGTGGAGAAGGAATTGGTAATGCGCTTCTTTCTGCTAAATTAGCAATCGGATTATTTGATTCCTCAAAACATGAAGATGGTTTTCCTCAAGAAATGGCGGAGCAATATATGGTAGAATTGTGGAGTGCGTTGGGGCCAGAACTAACAAATTCATATAAAATTCAAAAAATTGTAAGAAGAAGACGTTTGATGAATCTCTTCGTTAAGAAAGCGGCAAAACGGCCTGCTCTACAAGATGCTTTGACGGATGCTCTAGCTTCAAAGGATGCTCAGAAAAAACTTCACAGCCCCCTATGGTTAGCAAGGAATATTCTCTTGTGAGAGATTCAAATGGATGCTAATTTGAGTGAAGTAAAATTGGTACTATTAGATTTAGATGGGACAATTTATCTTGGGGATGAATTGATTGAAGGGGCTTTGGATTTTCTTAATAGGTGTGATCAAAGGGGCATTAGGAGGTATTTCTTGTCTAATAATTCATCAAAATCAGTTGACCAATATATATCAAAATTAAATGGAATGGGAATTTCTGCTGATGCAAATGATGTGTTGCTTTCAACCCATGATTTACTCTCTTGGTTAACTAAAGAGGGAATTGAAAAAACATATCTTGTAGGTACTGAAGGTATGAGGTCAATGTTAGAAAATGTTGGAATTGGGACACGTAGTAGTCAACCACAATACGTTGTGCTTGGATATGATACTGAAATTAGTTATGATAAGTTGAAAACTGCATCAATTCATCTACATAATGGCGTCCCATTAGTTGCATCTCATCCAGATATTGTTTGCCCTTCGCCAGATGGAGGGTTGCCAGATGTTGGAGCATACCTCTCATTGTTTGAAGCGACATGTGGGGTAAAACCAACTCATATTTGTGGTAAACCAAATGCTGGAATGATTTTGCATAAAATAGAGGAGTTGGGATTGATGCCCGGTGAATGTGCAATGATCGGGGACAGAACTTACACTGATCTTGAAATGGCTGAAAGGGCAGGTGTAGTCGGCGTCTTGGTTCTATCAGGAGAAGCAACAATGGATGATGTGAAAATGGGGCCTCAAAATCCTGATGTGATAGTAGAATCTGTAGATGATTTATTGCGTGGTTTGGCGTAAATTATTCTAGTTGAAAATCAGACTCTTCAGAGTTGATTACCAGTTGAGTTCAAGGCCTTCCTAACAAAATTGTGTACGTGGCATCAAATTGGGATGAATCGGATGGGTCTGATTGTGATCTAATGTCTCTACCAAAATGTACTGAAGAGCCGCTTCTCCCTAGTGAGGGAGTTGTGATTGAACGAATGGTGGAAAATGGGATTCTCATAGATGTGCAAGTTCAACATGCAATGATGGCATCAAGTAGAGATTTGGCTCTTTGGCCTTTACCGAAGGGTTTGGGAATCCCTTGCTTGGCCTCTTCTGCATTGACTCTTCCTTGGTGGAAGTATGCTGATGAACGAGGGGCCCTATTACCCAGTCATTACGAGACTGTTCAAATTATGCAATTGTTGCAAATGGAAAAGAATGTCAAGGTACTATTAGTTGGCCCTAGAGGAAATTGGTGGACAGAATTAATCCTACGCCTGGGAGCATCTGAAATTCATATCATAGAAGCAGACGAAGAGAGAAGACAATTTCTTCAAGAAAATTGGAAAGAAAGAGGGTTGGATGTTGTATCTCTCAATCTTGATTGTCACGTAGAATTCCATGGTGTTGAACGGGTAAAAATTACTGAAATAGAGGTTTGTGGAGAGTCTTGGGACCGTATCCTCGTTACTGGGGCTTGTCAGGAGCTCCCAAGGCGGTTGTTACGTCGGCTAAGTCATAGAGGGGTAGGGGTAGTTTCTGTGGGCCCAGAAGGAGCGTCGATGATTCGTGCTGTTACTCCTGATGAAGAGGGGGGCTTGCATGTTGAATCAGTAACAATGTGGGCTGCTGATGAATTAGACCCCCGAACATTCAGAAGTATTTCTGGAACCCCGTCCAATGGTGGGCTTTCTGATTTACAATTAAGAGCAGAAATTGGAGAG
>JASLKH010000056.1 GCA_030747675.1 Candidatus Thalassarchaeaceae archaeon
TCAGGTTCCTCTGGGCAAGAGCAGTTGATGGGATCTCTACTTGAGCCATCCCAACACAAATCTGTAGTACAAACAACAGGTTCAGGTTCAGGTCCAACATATTCACCACTAACACCTCGTACAGCTAAAGAGAAACCAACCATATCACCATCGCTCCCGAGAACATCCGTGTGATTCCCCACACCAACCAATTTGGCATACACCTCAATTGTTATATTTTCAAACCCTACTAACTCAGAAGCATTAACTCTCAAATTTTCAGTCCCCTCTAAACTTTCATTTGAAGACACAACAACCCCATTAGGCAATCTTAAAATCAAATCTAAATCATCAGAAACAGAACCAAACGGTCGTTGGTTAAATGATAAAAATACATCTAAATCGTTACCTGGAACTAGTGATAAATTCCAAGAAAAAACATCACCCTGCTTGAGAAAAGGGCCTGCGGCCCCAGACCCATTCCATCGAGACCCAATCATTTGCTCAAGGGGGCGACTACCATCCCCCATCAACCATTCATTCACCAATTCCAATCGTTGAATTTCATCCATCATATAGGAGTCATGAATCCAAATGTTACGGGATGTATTATTTTGAAAGTCAATTAAGTTAGCCAAATCAGGCCTCCCCCAACCCTGTAAAGAATCAGGTGCGGGACCCACATTTTCTCCCCCCTGTTGCCCCCCATACATTGATTCAGAGGAAAGCGCCAACAAACTTCGAAGTAGACTTCCAGAGGGAACAAACCCCCCACTTCCATTCGTGAACCACCCATCTTGCACTGCTTGTTGGATAACTGCAGTGATGGAGGCACCCAATGGTGTAGACATACTTGTGCCCGTACTTGATCTCATATCATCATTAAAAGAAGAAATATTTCCATCCGCAGCAGCAGATACAATTCCCATTGCGGGTGCGACAATAAAATTCCCCCTCAACCCTTCTTCAGAAGGACCATGTGATGAAGATGAATACAAATTTGAAGAATTATCATGCAAAGCCCCACCGACCGAAACCACGTTCCTTGCATTGGCCGGCTCGTAGAATTTAGAAGGATTGTTCCCTGGTGCAATAAACGCTAATGACCAAGGAACCTCCCGATGCCATAAGTCAAATTCCGCACTACGCAAAGTGTAAGCCTCAGTTGCATCACCCCAACTATCTGAATGAATCACAGCCCCAACACCCAATGCTTCAGCAAGCAACCAATCTACAGTCGGCTCTGACCAACCTGACTCATTAACAACATCTTGGAACAAAACACGAGCGCCGTGTGAGGGACTGGTTCCATTTGTGATATTTCCATCCCACATTTCACAAACCAAGGTACCTGCAATATGTGTTCCATGCCTATAATCGGCTTGTCCAGAAAGGTCACCGTCTCCAATAGAAGTGTTCACCAAAACCACCTTTCTATGATTAATTCCAATTTCCCCAACAGTTGCCCCACTATCTCTGAAACACCCATGATCCAACTCAATTCCTGAATCAGCAACACCGATAATAACCCCTGACCCATTCAACCCAACATCCCATGCAGGATGCCCAGTTGTAGAACCATGCTCCATTATACTGGAAGCCAACTCATTTCTTCCTGATGTTTCAAGCAAAGGCTCCACCCACCAAACTCCAGGAATTAAATCAAATATTGAAGGATCCACACCCTGTACATCGAATGATGTTGGCAAAGAACTCCCTTCATCAGCTAATTGCAGATTTTCAAATATAAAGGAGGACAAAATATCCCATTGAATGTTTGAAGGAAGTCGCGGCTCCAACACCACCCGATAACCCTCTGCTATTGGTCCCCGCAAAAGAACATCCTGATCTAATTGAAAATCCCCATGGGTTCCCCACACCAAAAGATCAGTCCGAGAAAGTTGCCTCAAAGGCTCTAACCCATCATTTCGTAATTCAACCCAATCTTCATAGATCCAACCATCCTGATTAACTACCACCCATTCTCCATCTCTTTCAGAGAAATTTTGGGGGACCCATTGCCCTGAAACAGGGGCTAAAAGAAGTAAAAAAAACACCACTAAACAACGGCGCATACCAACCGGAAATCCCCCATCCACATCAATCATCGCCCGTCGTGCACAGACGGTGCGCTTAAACGAGAAAGGCGGGTGGCCCGCTCGATGCAGGCCTTTCGAGTAACCGGGACTTTCCCAAACGGGAAGGTAAAACAGCCCTTCACAAAAGACATAGTCGCGACCGACGATGTAGACGCACGTCACCGAATATACTCATTTTTCGGCAGCCACCACGGTATTAATCGACGTTTCGTAAACATCGACACATTAGCAAAGATTGAACCAACCGAATCAAAAGATCCGTATGTTATCTCTGCTTTTCGAGACACACATGACTTTTCTTCAACAACAAACACCGAAGAAGAATGAATTACCATTCCTCCCCAAAATTAAATTTGAGATTCCCCGTTCGAATTTCAGAAGCCACTATTGAAAGTGGAGTGATTACTAACATTAGGTAAAATGCCAAACCCCAACTCATTTCACTCATAACAATAAGAGTCCCTATACCCCAAATTATAGTGCCAAGTAGCATAGTACCCCCTCCAACACGAATCAACAGATCAACAACATCATTTTTCTCATTAGTGAAGTGAGATTTGAAACCGAGAACAAGTGCCACCACACCAGCAACCCATCCACCCCATATCAACAACCTTGTCACAATTGAAGCATAATAGAGGCCACACATTGAACCACCATCATCATCCCCACTATCAACTTCATCTTCGTAATCACAAAGGTCTCCAAAAGACACCGAAATCGGCCCTGCCGATAACTCACTTAGGGAGACATCTATCTCCATCATTGTACCCCAAGTTCCCCCTGCTGCAAAAATAAAAGTAAAGAAAAGAACACCAGATAGAATTACAAGAGAAACTAAATTTCGAAATTCTTCTTGCCCACCATTCACTCGAAGGCGATTGAGAAAACGTCCCCAAAGGTCACCATCATCACTTTTAGTAGAAAATTTTTCATTTACACCCACAGATAAAGCATTAATCCTAGCAATTAAATCCGATTTATTCCCTGAAACAGGCTCGCCCATTTCTCGTAACATTTGCTTTAATTCAGCAACAGTTTTTCTTTCAATATCCATTCCAACACCACCTTCTCTGAAACTCTAGACTGCCCCACAGATTGGACACAATACATCCAGCATATCAGAACTTACCTTGAACTTTTGGCCATCCATAAACCAAAAACGGCGTGAGTAGAAACCTGCATTAGACTTAAGAAACACGAGTTCTAACTTTAGAAGCAACATACCAGATTCCAATAATCCCAACGACAAGAATGGTTGCGGAACCATAACCAGGATCAGCTCCATTCCAAGAAGAAGGATCCATCAAAACCCCATCTCCTTTAGTGGAAACAGCCCAAACAAAATACGTTGAAATCGAAGTCATAAAACTAATCATAATCATGATGATAACTTTCACATGTTTAGGCAAAGATTTCCCAGTAGCATAGTAATCAAACAAAGTGTCACCAAAATATCGATTGGTCAAAGTCCATCTAAACAACCTTTCATTCGACATTGAGAATAAAAAAGCAGCTGGAACCGCCCACGATACAGTCGGCCATCCAGGGACCCAAATGCCAATTATTGCAAAAACAACGAAAAGACAACCAAAACCGACATAGATCTTACTTTTTAGAGGGCTACTGGCCACAGAATACTGCTCGACAACCTCGTCGACAGACTGTAAACGGACACCCATATTTAATCGGTTGAAGGGGCGCCTATGAGCATACCTATTCGAGCCTAACCCTCATCAGTAAGTGACCCATGCCACAAAGACATGGGTACCCCAAAACCCCCCCGGATTGGAACCCAGGAACAACCTCTCCGCCTTGCAGTATTCATTTCTGGATCCGGTTCTGGAATGGAAGCCCTTCTACATCACCAAAAAGCGAATGAATGCTGCCATACCACTTCACTAGTTCTCTCAAACACACCGAATATATCTGGGTTAGAGAAAGCAACGGCACACAACATATGTACTGAAGTGGTGGAAATAGACTCCAACATCCCAAACCCACAGGAACAAAGAGAGTCCCATGAAAAAAACATCATAGACACTTTACAAAAATACAACATTGAGGCAGTGATATTATCAGGTTACATGAGAATATTATCACCATTCTTTGTTAGGAAATGGACGGGCCGCCTTTTGAACATCCACCCCTCTCTTTTACCTAAATACCCCGGTGCACATGCGCACCGCGATGCATTAGCCGATGGAGCAACAGTATCAGGGTGCACAGTCCACTTAGTCGATGAAGGAGTCGACACAGGCCAAATATTAGCTCAGAAGAAATTACAAATTGATATTTTAGAGACTGAAGAAACTCTATCTGAACGTGTTAAAAAATTGGAACACCAACTGTACCCTGAAGTCATTGATGCCTATGCAAAAGGCGAACTCTATCTAGGCTAAATCACTAGGTCGATTGATATTTTTGAACGATAATGCCTCCAAATCCCCCATCATTATTACACGGTGCGGGACACTACACATAATATTTTGAAGTGAAGAGTTGGGTGGCCTAGATTCAATCGCTTGCAACAATCGTTGAACATCAGTAAGAGCCAGTAAAGGCTCAAGCCGAGTTGATCGAGGGATAACTATCGGGCAATCTTTTTCTCTTTTCAATCGTTTTATAATATTGGAATCAACCCAAGGTATGTCGCACGGCGCCAATTGAATTTCATCAATTCCACGCTCCAAACACACCCTTAATGCTGACTGAAGTGCTGAAACAACCCCTCTTTCAGCACCCCTATCCAAAACAAATTCAATCTCTGTTAAATGACTCAACAACCCCCATATTTCTTGGCGTTGATACCCATTACGCACTGCGACTATTATTGGACTACAGCCCGCCCCCCTCAATGAATGGGCAACACGCACAATCATTGGAAGTCCACCCACTATCATGGATGCCTTGTCTTGCCCCATCCGGCTAGAAGCCCCTCCAGCCAAAATCAATGCAGGATACATTTTGCCACCTATTGCATTTTAACCAACTCATCCAAAGCCCCTTCAAGCTCTAAAATCAGTGACTGAGCACGCCCTAACAACGCACGTTGATCTCTTCGAGAAGCAGCCACAGGCAACCATTCCATCAATTGTTTGACATCCGCAGCATCCCTTGCCACAGTCCATTCTAGAACCCGTTCTAAAACAGGGTCATCGGCCTCAAGAAACTTTTCAACCATATCAACTCGAAACCACAGCATCACATGATTGCTTCGGAACCTTCCAACAATTGCCCCCTAATTCTACCCACAAGGGAATCTTCCTCAGGACATTTAATCGTATTAAAAGCGTGAACGAGATCATTTTCAATATCCTCCCTCTGATTCCTTATCCACCAGGCGTGGTAGACAATTAATGCAAATTGGGAGTGGATCCCCCCGCTTTCACACCACTGTAAAACAACCTCAGAAGTAGGCCTCTCTCGTTTTGCACGAAACATTTCTTCAATTACTAATAACAACCCCTCCACCGCCTCAGAAGAACTCAAAACCCCATTGAATATTTCCCACGCCTTTGAATCATCTATCGTGTGTATATTGGCGAGAATTAGTGCAAATAATGCCACATCCTCTCTACCGTGCCTTTTCCATAAATCAGAAATTAGCATTTCCAAAACACCTTCGATTTGATTCGTGAGCAACCACGAGCAGATCCGACGTAGTATAGAATCTGGTGTGCCGAGATGGAATTGATATCTGCCAGCAATAGCAAGCCGATCAGTATGAGATTTTAGAATTAAAGCTGGAACACCAATTGGGTAGGCCTCTCTAACCACTTTCAATAGTAATTTGGGTTTTTTATGGACATGGGCAGGTTGTACTGATAACAAATCATCAAGTGGATCAACCCCTTTGTCCATACCCAACCGAATCCCCCTGAGGTTTTGGTTCCTTCTTCCACACTACTTTACTTTCTGTTCATTATACGTATAAATCTGGAGAGGGAGGTCCCCCTGAAGGGGGGACTCCCTACGGATAATGAACATAAAGCGAGAAATAACCTATTTATTCATGAATTTTGAATAAAAAAAAGACTTTTGAGATAAAATCTTGATTTCAGAGCCTATTACCGCCTTTTTGCACAGTTTTTCAAAAACCCCTAAAATTATCTAAAAACGAACATTTCAAGCAACTTCTACCAATGTAAGAGGATATTTAAGGAAGATTATAGAAAAATTTCTGATTCCCGAACCTAAAACAGTAATTATGTCTTAAAATATTTTTTTCCTTTTTTTCCTTTTTTCAAACTTAAAACAGTAATTACGTCTAAAGGAAATGGATATAAAACCCTCATCGCCCACTTTCTGGAAGTATCGATCGGATTTTGAGGAAAAGCCCATTCACCTTTTCTAGGGCCTGATCAAATCCTTTCTCTACGAGATGGAAAACATTCTTTTCCACATGTTCTTCTAAGTTGTCAAGGAGGCTAGTTACAATTTGCTCATGCTCATCATCAGTTATTGCAAAGAAAAACCTAAGATATGCAACAACTAAGTATTCATCTTCAGAAATACTTGCATTTAGAAAAGCAGTCTCAAAAATATCGGAATAAATACCCAAACGCTCGCTAGCATCTAATTCCCTTCCCGATATTACATCATCTCCTTTTAATATAGAATCATAAATTTTTTTCGGCACATCATCCCCAAGATTCAACAAACCAGCTAATTTAATCACCAATCTTTTTTCTTCTCGTGTGATAACACCATCCCGCAGTACAAGGGAAACCACGCCATGAAAGGCACCAGTATCGGTTGGAGATGCCTCAGCCACGACCCGCGAGACAACCTCATTCCTCATAGCGGTTCGCACGCTCTGGCGCGCTTACACACGTGCGCGCGCTAGAACCCCAAATTTAGCCACAGCCTTCATGTAGGCGACCATTGTCGGCGGAACTGCAGGAATCTCCTGTCACGCTCCAGGGCGCTTGCGCCCATCCCGTGAACCGCATGGTGAACCCCCCCTCAAAGGCGAGGCGAATGCGAGAAGAAACCTGCGAAAGCAAGGAAGTGAAAAAATGAGTGAACATAAATCAAAATATATGATCCACGCTAAAATAAAAGCGGAAGGAACAATTCAAAGAAAGGACGTAGTCGGTGCCATTTTTGGTCAGACAGAAGGCCTCTTAGGAGAAGAACTGCAACTACGGAAACTGCAAAGAACGGGTCGAATAGGACATGTAGATGTAAATTTACAATCCAATAAAGGAAAAGTATCAGGTGAAATATTACTACCATCAAGCTTGGACCAAGTGTCTACCGCAGTTATTGGTGCAGCACTTGAGACCATTGACAGAATTGGACCATGTAAAGCAAAGATTTCGGTGAGCCGAATAGAAAACGTACATAGCGTAAAGCGAGACACAGTTATTGACCGAGCTAAGGATCTACTACTCAACATTGTAAATCAAGGTTCAGAGGATAGTAAAAGTATTCTTGACGAAGTACGCAGTGTACTTACATCAGGTACAGAAACAGCACATGCAGGCATGACTTGTGGGCCAAACGCCCTAAAGGCCGACGCGTTGATTATTGTAGAAGGCCGTAATGATGTTAAAAATCTCCTAAAATATGGAATTAAAAATGCAATAGCCACAATGGGTGCTAATGTTAAAGATGAATTGATTGAATTAGCGAAATCAAAAACATCAGTAACAGCATTTTGTGATGGAGACAGGGGCGGTAAGTTGCTATTAATGGAAATATCAGGAGCCCTCGGTAAATCTCTAACCCATGTAGCATTAGCACCAGAATCACGAGAAGTCGAACATCTTGAAGGTAAAGTGATTACAAAATGCTTGGGCCAGAAAGAAGCCGCAACAAAGGCCATGTCTAAGATTCGAAAAATCATGGAATCAGATGATGAATTAGTCGCTGGTGCAAAAAACGGAGCGAGAGAAGTTCCGGAAAATATACAGGGCTGGGCATCCCACATGGCTGATCTGAAGAAAAATCACGCATTACTAATTCTTGAAGATGGAACCCCAAGTGAACCAATTGCAGCAAGCAAACTGGCAAAATATGCAGAAGACGTTGAAGGCGCCCAATGCCTTATTTTCAATGCAAAAGTATCGACCCGCATCATGGAAATTGCAGAGATGGGAGCAATACCAAATGTGCTAGGGAGCACAGTTGATGCACAGGCAGAAGGTATTGAGACATATTCAATGGCCGAAATTGAATGATTTTGAAATCACCATAAGGGTAATCAAAAAACCCCCCTGCCTCTGCGCAGAGTATGCAACCCGCTCTTACCCCTCCCTCTGATGAGCCTTCTACTACTGAGGTACTTGCAAGTGAGGTGGATAAAACCCCTCATCCCATCCCCCCTCACAGTTCTCAGTTTGGAGAACTTCCTCTCATACTACCACCAGTTAGAGCCATACCCCATGAAGTGGATGAAGAATCAGAAGAGTTAGTAGAGCAGCCGACTGATGACGATGACGATGACGACGACGAAACAATTTGGCCCATGGATTCAAACATACAAGAATTTGTAATTCATCAGGCAAAAGATGGAAATAAAACCAAATCAATACTTTTCGGAGATCACCAAATAACCAGTGTTACAGCAATTCGCACAATAGAAGGGGATGACTTAAAAATCCATTTTTCTATTGAAAGAGATGCGGTGATAGGGTTTCAACACGATGATTATTCATGGCCAAACCCCCTCTTTGCAACCACACTTATACTGGCTGTATTTTCATTTATTGCATTCATTGTAACATATACATCCCCACTATCAATTATTATTGGCATAATTCTTTTCCTCGGCGCCCTAATCGGTCTAACAGCCACATATCCTGCTATGCATAGAATTAGATTATTTTCTAATTGTGGTAAGCACGAAATATGGTTCCAGGAAGGGAGTGCAAACCCCCACGTAATGCATACTACTTTGGCCCACATTGATGGCGCATTACTTTCTTTAATTTCTACAGGTGGCTTAGATCTTTCTACAGTAGATTTCGACAGTCCCCCTCCAGTAGTAACCCCTCAAATCATGGTCAATTCCCAACCACCTTCTCAAGTAACATACAACACCACTCAAAACATCCAAGATAGTGTCATTCAAGGCGATACTGGAACTACAACCATAGAAACTAATACTTCTCCCCAAGTACCGATAGAAGATATTCCGGCCCCCCCAAACTTTTCTGAAAATCCGGTAATAACACCACCAGAACCGGCACCAGTAGCACCACCTGAACCGGCACCAGTAGCACCACCTATGCCTGCACCAGCTGCACCACCTATGCCTGCACCAGCTGCACCACCTATGCCTGCACCAGCTATGCCTGCACCAGCTGCACCACCTATGCCTGCACCAGCTATGCCTGCACCAGCTGCACCAGCTATGCCTGCACCAGCCTTTTCCCCGAACCCATTAGATACAGATTTCTTTGCCGCCCCGAAAGAGTCACCAATAGTCCCAACAGCAGCAGCCCCACGCTCAGACTCCCTAAGCGAACTTGAGAAGGAAGATATTCTGAGTGATCTTGAGGACTGATTAATCTTCAATCATATCACTTCGATTTACCATTGCCGAAGGTAATCGAACTGCCATTTCCAACTTGTTTACAACCGCCGTTAAACCCTCTAAGTCATTGATAGAGGGGAGAGGAAAAACATCTTTTTCCATAGGTATGGGTGCACCCAGACTTGGAGTTTCTGCTAACTTTTTTGCCAACTCAAAAGCATCTTTAAGCATCCCCTGTCCACTTGAAAGATGTCTATTTGTCAACCGTTCAATAATCCATTTATGAAGAACCTTTGAAATTCCTTCAAGCCGTGGAAACAACACATCTTGTACAATCTTTTCAGACCGCGCAACAATTGATGAAATCCTCAATAACCTTTGTACACGAATATCCAATGGCTTTTCTTGGTAGTATGATAGAACCGATATAAAATCCTCAATACCAAACATTTGTGAAAACCTTTCATTATCCAACTCTGGAACATCAGAACTCACTTCAATGTCAGTAACAACATTTTCTTCAAAATCTTCCCCATTATGGTTGTAGCCTTCATCATCCTTGAAATTAGGTAACACCCCTTCAATTTCCTTTTTTGTAAGGAACTTAGATCGGGGTTCAGACTCGTTTTCTCTCCCTCCAAATCGCTCCTCAACAACCTTCGCCACAGGCCTTCGTTTTGGTAACACGTTTTCGATTTTCGGTATTAAAATAGGCAAACGGCGCTTTAGTACAGCCCTTGCAGGTGTGGGAACAAATGGTTCAAATCCACCACCATCACCCTCAGGAAGGCTAGCCAATCTATGGACAATATGGTGCAAATCTTCATCTAAACCAATTAACGCCTCGGGCCTTTGCAAATCGAATAAAACACGTTCTGCGAGATCAGAATCTCGATTCCATGGTAGCCGCTTAAATTTCTCTACTCTAGCCGATTGCCCCTCCATCGCCTTTCGAATAAGGGGCAAATCTAAACCCAATTGAACGGGATCACTTGCAAGTAAAACCCTCAATCCATCAACAATCCACCCATCATCACTCCATGAATCCAATTCATCCTCAAAACTCCGAGTGACTTTATCAAGCAACTGCGCTGCATCATATCCCGACCCAAACTCTAAAACCAATGCTTCGTATTTAGCTAAATTTACTTCTTCAGAATTTATCTCAGATAGCCAAAGGCCCCCGAGATCATCCCGAGCTTTATCCAAATATTCTCTATGTAAACGCACCCTTTCCGCTGCAATTTTGTACCAAGTAGTGGCACCACCAATATCCTCCACTCCCACTTGAGAACCCCTCAACACATCTAACCAATTTTGGACCTCATTAGATCCTTGAACTGAAGTATCTAACGATTCTAATTTTTCAATCAACGGAAGCACTAAATCAATTATTTTTTGATGTATTATCAATTCTTCTAAAATGCCTCGAGGCTCTTTTTCAACCAGACCAATCCATGCACTGATATCTATTCCATACTGTGTCCACACCGCTAAGCGGGAATGACATTCCGATATCGTTCCTTCAGTTTTTGACTCTAAGCCTTGGCGAAGCACATCTAGTGATTCAATAGCATTCAGGTGCCCCTTCGTTCTTTCTGCTAATTGTCGATATTCTGGCCATTGTATGAGTTGAACATCAATAAGGCTCCATATTGCCATAATTTTCTCAATTTTGTTGCTAATTTCTGGTAATTCCATTTCCCATTTGAGTAATTCTCCTGGTAGCAAAGGTATGGATGCATTAATTTTGAAACCTTCTAAACCCCACTGGGCAATCCTCCCTTCAACTTTCAACAACCGCTCAGATAAACTAGTAGAGACCCTATCAATCTCATTTTTCAAATCCAATAAACGCCCTTCATTTACATCATGTTGGGCAAGTCCAGCAGCATGCCAAAACTTCTCGGCCAATGAATGATCAAACGGTCTAATATCAACTTCAATTTGCCGCTGTATTAATACTAGTAAAGAATCCATTTTATGTAAAAAATTAGCACGGGAAAAACGATCATGCAATGCCCCTGACTGTAATTTAGTAACATCCCATCCCCTATTTTCTAGCATTGAAATCATTCCATCAATAGCCCCCATTCTCTTTTCCAACCGCAAATCTAACTCATCTAACACAGGTCCTATTTTTCGCCATGGAGCCACATTTTCAATTAATTCTGTTATTCGGGGTGCAGATAATAGCAACACATCATCAATTAAATCCAACCGACTCATCAAGCGTTGCAATTCAACCGATCGCCCTTCATCCGACCATTTCATCCGACATTTTTCCGCCACTAGTATCCATGGGCGATTTTGTCGTAGAAATTTACGAAACTCCAAATCAACAGAATTCACATTATCGGGGTTTTTCAATTTATCAAGAAAAATATCACGTTGATCGGACCATTGAGGGGGCAATTCAAGAATTTTAACCCGCAACTCAGCAGCACGGTCTGCCAAAGATTCTAGTTGAATCATACGCTGACTAGCAAACTCACCTTCTGGGTTTAGGACAACAAAACCCCTGTTTTTTAAAGCATCCACACGCTTTTGAAATGACACAACTCCACCCCCCAACGCCTCGCCCCACTACCCGCACAACACCTTCGGCACTTCAATCCACACATTATTAACGGCTCTTTGGAAAAGGTCTCAAAACCGTTCTTCCACCCCTTAAGGGGTGCGAACCACTCAAAAGGTACAGGAGCCGGCTGGGGCCGATGGACCCCGTATTAATTGGATTGACACTATTCTTTTCAACAGCAACCGGCGCCGTAATTTGGTGGCTTGTACAAGCAGAGGTAGGTCTCCGCCGTCTTCGAGAAGATCTTGAATCGGCACACTCTGAAACCTGTACATCCCTCAAGGTGTTAAATTCGAGAACTTCTGACCTTGCCGATAGTGCATTGGCACTTCAACGCGCATATCCCGGACTTTCGGGGGTCATTGATGCACACCGAACCCTTGACAGACTCCAATCAACTTTGTCAGGAGCAGGCGAAGCAGAAGAAGTCCGAACTGCTGCGACAGCCGCTTTATCCACCGTTAGAAGCCTCTTGGCCTCCCGCACCGGACCTGCAGATTTAGAATCCCCAACTTCAGCAGATCAAGGCCTCTTACAATTAGTCACAAGAATAATTCAAACATTAGATCAACTGGAACTATCTGCTGCTGATTTGGGATTATCGGGATTAGAATCTCGTAGGTTTGGTGAAGTAGCATTCTTATCAGGAGATAGAAAGTGGGCACTATCATGTTATCAAGAATCAGCAAGACTTGTTCCTAGAGACACAGCAACTCTTCGTAGCCTGTGCCGATTAGCGCGCGAATCGGGCGATGAAACCCAATTAAGAGATAGACTTGAAAACTTACTCACAGTAACACCCGACGAACCCCAATTATTGAGAGAGCACGCTAGAATATTGACAAAAATGGGAGATCTCTCCGCTGAAAAGGATTTGCGACGTCTCGAAGCCATGGGCGTCCAAAATGCAGAAGACAAGTCAATGCTAGCTAATTTAGCAGTACGAGCTGGCGATTCAGATGTTGCTTTAGAATCAATTGAAGCAGCAATAGCAGACAATCCAACTGGTGAAGATTGGCTACGTAAAGCCAAGATACATTTGGAAAGAAATGAGCGAGGCCTAGGTATCACCGCCGTTGATGAGGCGATTGCACTGAATCGCCAATCAGGCGAAGCATGGGCAGTTAGATCTCAACTTTTATTGGGCGAAGCAGGTAGAATTGAGGAGGCATTGAAAGCATGTATTCATGCAGTTGCACTAGGTGAACCATTAGAACTACTCAAAGCAGAACTGTTGGAGCGTTTGGACCGCACAAGTGAAGCACACGAATCTCTAACATCATCATTAACTAAAAACCCAGGAAATGCAAATGTACGGGCCCAATTGGCATTAATGCGCCACCAATCTGGAAATGTTGAGGGTGCATTTGAGTTACTTGCAGATGCCCCAGCAGAAGCATGGAAAACATCCCCATTACACATCCAAAAAGGCAGACTTATCCTTCAAGAAGCAGATAGATGTAGGGATGGAACAGGTGAAAGAGACCAGGAATTACTATCAGAGGCAGACATCTGTTTCGATGCCGCATTGTCTATTGATAGAGAAAATGGTATTGCTTGGTTAGGAAAGGCACGCATACAACGAATGTTGGGGGATTTACCAGAAGCACAAATTTCACTTGCTAGGGCACGTAGATTATTGCCTAACGAACCACTTATTGCTGCAGAAGAAGCACTTTTGGCTTTGGATGGGAATGATGTTGAAGCAGCGGGCCGCCTAATTTCAGAAGCCCATGTGCTTGAACGAGATTCCGACGTGATTGACTATGTGAAAGGGGTTGTAGCTGCCCGCCGAGGCGAGTTCGAAGAAGCGAGACGCCTTTTTGATACAGTGCTGAGAGCAAACCCAAATCATGTCAGGGCGAGATTAAATCGCTGCTCTACTCTGATGCTCCAACAAGATTACCACACTGCTCTAGATGATGTCGAAGCACTACTTACAGCTCACCCAAATTTGGACCTAGCACGACTTAAGCGTGGAGAAATAATGATGGCTTTGGGTGAATTTGTCGAAGCAGAAGGAGAATTTAGAGATATATTGTCCAGACGTAAATCTAACCCATATGCATTAACTCAATTGGGAGCCAGCCTCATCGCCCAGGAAAGACTCACTGAGGCAGAACAACCGCTCAACGAAACAATCCGACTCGATCCAACGGGTGCAGAGGGATGGTATCAGCGGGGCCTTCTTTACCTAGAATTTGGCCAAATTGAAAGCGCCCTTTCAGACTTTGATACAGCAGCATCACGCGATAAATTTCACATGAATGCTTTATTACGAATTGCTGCAATACACCACGAAAGCAAACATTGGGAACAAGCAGAGGAGGCATGGAGAAATGTGCTTAATGTTGAACCAGATAATCGCATTGCTAGACGCCGAATACAAGATGCATTTGATGGACAAACTGAGGTAAAAAAGGTGGCAGTACTTTCATCGATCAGTGGTACTGCCATTGGAGAACTTGAAATGCCAACACAAGAACTTGAAATGCCAACACAAGAACTTGAAATGCCAACACAAGAACTTGAAATGCCAACACAAGAACTTGCTGATAAGCCCAGGGGGACAGCAATGGATTGGGTGGATGAAATTGAAGCATACATTAAGAAACACGGAGGAGTTGTCAATCAGGATTTCAAACGACTGGGACTGATCCCAAACGATATTACCTCTGGAGAACGAGCCCGTTTGAATGAAGAATTAGCAGATTGCTTCACAAAACACAAAGTGAATAATTTCCGCATATTCTACTGTTCACCTAGTATCATTGAGCCCAATGAAGTTCAAGCCCAATATGAAAAAAATGTGGAACAAGAAGATTTTGAATTTGGATTTGGCACACTTTGACTTTGGGTGAAGTTCAAGCAACGTATCGCACCGCCCACACCCATGAGCCGAGGATTTGAGCCCGGAGACAAAGTTTCATCATTTGAATTACCAAACGCCAACTCTCAAGTAATTCAAGCCACAATTTCGTTAGAGAGTATAGTTACAGATGTAGGGGCAATCATTGTTTTCACTTGCAACCATTGCCCGTATGTGATTGGAAACGAATCGAGAATTGAATCCATCGCTCACAAAGCACGATTAAATGGAATCGGTTTTGTTGGAATAAACTCGAACGATCCAATCAACTACCCCACAGATAATTGGGATTCAATGACAATTAGAGCAGAGAAAATGTCGTATGCGTATTTACACGACGCAAGTCAACAAATAGCAAAAAACTGGGGGGCAGAAAGAACCCCTGAGTTTTATCTCATAGACCATAACAACATTTTACGATATAGGGGGCGACTAGACGACTCACCGAAGGACCCATCATTAGCTACAACTAATGAATTGAATGATGCAATAGATGCCATACTAAATGGGGAAACACCCAGTGTTCAACGCACGGACAGCATCGGGTGTTCCGTGAAGTGGAAGGTGTAATTTTGCGCCTGGGATTACCCGCCCGCATCTTTGCCACCATGCTTAAATTGCTACCAGGTCGTATTGGTGACCGTATGTGGCGGTGGTGGTATCAACGTCTAGCCAAAGCCAAAGCATGGGGTGAATTTGGCTTCATGAATTATGGCTACATCGATGACCACCCCCCATACCTTTCCTCTGAAGATGAATCCGACCGCTTATTCATTCAATTGTACCACATGAACATCCGTGATGTTGAATTGGATGAAAAGCAAGTCCTTGAAGTCGGCTCAGGTAGGGGCGGAGGTGCACATTGGATCGCTCGAACCTACACCCCAGGATCACTGGTTGCATTGGATTATTCTGCTGCTGCTGTCAAATTGTGCTCAAGGATGTATGGGCGGCAGGAGAATCTAAGTTTCATAGAAGGAAATGCGATGAAGTTGCCTTTTGAAGAAAATTCATTCGATGTCGTGTACAATGTAGAGTCCAGTCATTGTTACAGCGATATGGACGCATTCATCGATGAAGCCTATCGGGTATTGAAACCTGGTGGCTATTTTGCTTGGACAGATTTCCGTGACGCAAAAACAATCCAACAAATTCAAAAATCATTTTCTTCATCCAACTTTGAAGTTATCAAGGACATCAACATCACCAAAGAGGTTCTCGCAGCCTTAGATGAGATTAGTGATGATAAACAAGCACGCATTGAGAAAGGCACAGGACGCATCATACGCCGTAGTTTTGAGACATTCGCTGGTGTACGTGGGACACCAGTTTATGACGCATTCACCAAGGGTGAATTGGGCTATTACAGATACCTTCTCAAGAAATAATCAATATTGCTCAAGCACCAGTTCGGTCGTTGTACTTGCGATTTCAGCTGGTGCAGCCAACCACATTCGATCTAACAACTCCCGTAATTTTACTGTGTCATCAACATGTACAACTGCAACAAGATCTGCATCACCACTAATTTCGTAAACACATTCTACACCATCCCAATTTGAAAACTCACCCGCCAAGGAACCAATCTCAGCACCAGGCCCAACTTTCATACGCACTAATGCAGTTAATCCAATACCAGTTTCGCGAATTGTATATCCTCTAATAATCCCAATTTCTTCTAACCGACGAACACGATTCCGAATCGTCCGTTCGGACACACCCACTACTTTTGCTAACTCAACAAATGATTGTCTACTGTTATTTCTTAATGCTGTCAAAATTGACCGATCTGTCTCATCCACGCCCGCCATCACTACGCCCGAGGGTTATCCAGTTATGAACCTCTCTATACAAAAAAACAACCCCATCCAGGTAAATTATTTCCAGAACACGGAAATTTTTTTTTAATTTCAAAGATAATAGCAAAAGCGTTCCATTCAAAGGTGACGGACTTGTCGAGAGGACTGATGACTCACCCTGCAGCAGTCACAGATTTACGTTTCCAGGAATTTTTGGATAGCGTTTCATCACTTTCATTGAAGAATGGTGAGAAAGATTGGTACAATATTGAAGTCACTGCTGCAATAGATGGTTGTAGTATTTTAGGGCATGAAGTAGATCCTCATTCTGGCTCATCTCTAATTTTTTTGAAAAATAGTTTGATGCTCTGTGTCCCATCTAAAGGTCACCTTGCACACTATCCTCGACATTTAGTCCATTGTTTCGTTGACGATTTCCGCCGAAACGGAAAGGAAGAAAACGGGATGGTAATGAGGGCTGAATTGTTTAGCATATCGCCTAGCGAAGAACAACTCGCATGGGAAAAGAAGTGTTTTTCAGAACACGAAGTCCCTACAATCCAAGCCAGCGTATCAAGATGGCTTAGATGGCTGAATGAATAATTCCGACCTACCCCCTCCGTCGGCACATTGACAGACGGGCCACACTTCGAAGCAATAGAGGGTGCACAGTGTCACATTACATCAGTGGTCTCGAAGCTAGAATGATTCTTGACAGTCGTGGCAACCCAACAGTAGAGGTCGATTGTTACGTAGACGGCTCTCTTAGAGGCCGCGCAGCGGTACCCAGTGGAGCTAGTACAGGCAGTCACGAGGCAGTTGAACTTCGAGATGGCGACATGGCCCGTTGGATGGGTAAAGGAGTCGAGCACGCAGTAACGAATGTAGTTGAACGAATTCAGGATGCACTTGTTGGGTTACCGGTCGATAACCAAAGGGTGATCGACGAAGTCATGATAGAAATGGATGAATCCGGTAACAAGGCAAACTTAGGAGCAAATGCAACACTAGGTACTAGCCTATCTTGTCTTCATGCCGCCTCAAATGTACATCAATTACCACTGTGGAGATACTTGGGCGGTATATCAGGAGGAAGTTTACCAGTTCCAATGATGAATATCCTCAACGGTGGTGCACACGCATCTTCAAATGTTGATGTCCAAGAATTTATGGTAATCCCCCATGGGTTCGACCATTTCCCCGAAGCTCTCCGTGCAGGTGTTGAAACATATCATTCATTAAAAGCCGTTCTCAAAGAAAAAAATCTCCTTGGTGGCGTCGGCGACGAGGGAGGATTCGCTCCAAACCTTCCTAAAAATGAGGAAGGATTGACACTACTCGTTCAAGCGATTGAACGCGCAGGATATTCACCGGGTGACCAAATGTCAATCGCTCTCGATGTTGCCGCGCAAGAATTTCATCATTCAGATGGATACCATATCGATGGCCGTATAATCAATGGTGAAGAGTTGGGTGAAATGTATTCTGGCTGGCTCGATCAATATCCGATTGTATCAATGGAAGATGCTTTTGGAGAGGATGATTGGGCTAGCTGGTCTAGATTCACAAAAACCGAAGGCCATCGAGTCCAGGTTGTTGGAGACGACCTCTTCGTGACCAACATTAATCGGTTGGCCAAAGGTATTGACATTAGTGCTGCTAACGCAATCCTGATCAAACCAAATCAAATTGGAACGGTTACAGAGACCCTTGAATGTATTGAGATGGCCAAAGAACATGGATTTGGCACAGTAATCTCTCATAGATCCGGTGAAACTAGTGATGATACAATTGCAGACATTGCCGTGGGAACCCGAGCGGGCCAAATCAAAACAGGAGCCCCCGCAAGAAGCGATCGTACAGCAAAGTACAATCAACTGCTTCGAATATCAGAAGAATGTGAAGAATATGGAAGAATTTATTGATTACCCAACCATTCCCCTAACCGTTTCAAACCTTCTTCTATGACATCGTCATCAGCAGCATATGAGAGTCGAATATACCCCTCTCCCCCTGGAATCCCCTCAAGAGGAATCACTTGAACACAAGCTTCCTCCATCGCCCGAGCAGCAAATGTAATTGCATCCATTCCTGTATTTCGAACGTCCACCATAAGATAGAATGCCCCCTCGGGCTCACCAGCATTCAGCAAGGGAATTTGTTCAATCAAATCCATCATTCTTTTTCGTTTTTGAATATAATCTCCTCTAAATTCACCCACTGAATCCCATTCTTTAGCAGCAACCTCTGCGGCAGGCATAATGAAAGACGGAATGTGTGAACAAGTATTCCCTTGTATTCTCCCCACCAGATTCGCCACCTCATTTGTGGCTGCTAGGACCCCCACTCTCCATCCAGTCATTGCATGTGTCTTTGAAGGCCCCATTACAGTGAGAGTCCGCTCAAATCCACCCGGCAGAGACGCAGGTGAAATGTGGGGAGTCCCATTCCAAATTAATTCCGCGTATATTTCGTCCGAGATTATCCACAAATCGTGCCGAATAGCAAAATCTACCATATTTTGAATTTCTTCAGGAGTATAAACTGCACCTGTTGGGTTATTTGGACTATTGATCAATAGAGCCTTTGTTCGGTGACTAATTGCATTTTCCAAGGCCACCATGTCAGGGCGAAAAGAAGGTTGTATGCAAGGTACAGAAATTGGCTTTGCTCCGACAAGAACAGCCTGCTCAGCATACGTAGGCCAAGCAGGATCTAGTAGCAATATCTCATCATCTCTGTCGAGAGCCACCATCATTGCGTAGAGAAGCGCTTGCTTCGCACCGGGCGTCATTACTATCCCTTCACCAGTCACAGGGATGTTCCAACGATGTTGTAAGTATTCAGCCCAGGTTGCACATAAAGATTCACGACCTTCTCCGCGAGTATAATGGGTATCTCCTGATTTAACGGCGTCAATCATAGCATTAGTGACATTACTGGGTGTATCAAATCCTGGCTCCCCAACAGTGAGGCGAGTTACACCTTCGGGTGGGGGTGCAAAGAAAGCCTTGAATCCCCCTCGTAGGGCTTCAAACCTAGTTGGAATATTCGGCATGGAACCCCTCTGAATCACCCTTACGGATATGCCGTGCAAATGCAATTCTGACTTGAAGGTGTGGGCAAAGTTAAGATTCATTCAATCAATAATGACAATTTTGCTGTGCGTGAGACTTGAATAGCCATTGCTTGTCGGCGGGTTGCTGCACAGATAGCAAAGCCCGGTTACGCGATGGACTGCAAATCCATTTTACAGGGGTTCGAATCCCCTTCTGTGCTCCATTTAATAGCTGAAAATACAACCATAGCATGCGGTGGTTTCATTTCATACCACCTCATCATAGCAATTGATGGAGCCCATTGATCAAGCCACCTTACTCGAAGGTGTATTTGAACGAATACGCACTCATTTTGCTTGCAATGGTTACCGTGAAGAAAAGGTACGTGAATGGCTGACACCAGAGCAAATATCAGAATCTCTAGATATTGCTGTGAAAGATGATGCAATTGATGCGGATGAATTATTGAAATTGGTTGATCAATATATTTCAATGTCAGTAAATACTCAACACCCCAATTTTTTGCAACCGTTATGGGGCGGGCTATCCGCTGCAGGATTAGTTGGAGAAATTGTCACAGTGTTGACTAATACTAGCGTATACACTTGGGAATTAGCCCCAGTAGCAACACTTGTAGAACAGGAAATGGTTGCAACACTTGGTGCAATGGCTGGTTGGGAATCGGTAGAAGGAACATTCACAACAGGGGGTTCTAATGCCAACATGCTAGCAATGATATTGGCCCGAGATCAAGCATTTCCAAACGCAATTACATCGGGTATCAATGGCTCGGAACTAGCCGTTTTCGTATCTGAAGACTCTCACTATTCTCTCTTGATGTCGGCCCATGTTTTAGGCATTGGATCCGAAGGCGTCATCAAAATCGAAACCGATATTGATGGAAGAATGAAACCATCAGCTTTACAGCAAGCCATCACTGAATGCCGGAAAACATCCCGTACACCAGTTTGTGTTATTGCAACTAGTGGAACGACAGTTCGAGGGGCCTTCGACCCCTTGGAAGAAATATCATCTATTTGTAAATCTGAAAATATTTGGTTACACGTGGATGCAGCACTCGGCGGCGCTTGCCTATTTTCCTCTAAACACAGCCATTTAATGAAAGGAGTTGAAAGAGCCGACAGTCTAACTTGGGACCCTCACAAAGTAATGGGAGTTCCAATTACTTGCTCGACACTTTTAACACCCCACGCGGGGGCCCTCATGAATACATGTTCTTATGTCGAATCGGCTCATTATTTGTTCCATGAACCTGGAATAGAATACGATTTGGGTCGCACAAGTCTTCAATGTGGAAGGCGTGTTGATGCACTTAAATTATGGATATCATGGAAGGCTGAAGGAAATACAGGGTGGAAAAAACAAATTGAACACTATTTGGAATTGGCAGAATATCTAGAGGATGAAGTCAACAAAGATTCGATGTTGGAATTAATGTCGTCCAGAACGTTCACCAACGTTTGTTTAAGGTACCGTCCACAAAACCTTGATGTCACCGAATTAAATAATCTCAATGAGGCAATTCGGCAAAAAATGATTTTCGATGGTAACTTTATGACAAGCCTCACTCAGATAAAAGGACAAACAATTCTACGACCTGTTATTTGCAACTCTGCGGTTGATAAGAAAAGCATTGATGACTTTTTGAGCGAAATCCACCGAATTGCAAAAGATGTCTAACTTCTATGATAGGGAGAACCCCTTTCAATTTCACTTGCTCTGTATAATTGTTCTAATAAAACAACAGCCGCCATTTCGTATGTCATCGTCAATGGACCCAATGATATTAAGGGGAATTTAGAAGAAATATCCTCACAGTACCCGTCGACTGGCCCTACAGCCAAGTGGATTGATTTTGAAGACAATTTCCACCTTTTCCAATTATCCACCATCCATTCGGTGGTCCCCGCCTCCCCATTTTCATCGAGTAATATCAAAGTAGAACCCCCCACCATCCCTTTGATTTTTTCTAAGTATTCATCGTGATCTAATTTATCAGAATGAGCAACTAAAGAGACGCCCCGGCCACCCAACCTTTCTGAATATTTTTGAATAAGGTGGGAATATCCCTTTTCCCTAGTTTTCCCATGAGTATGAACAAAGATTCTCCCCATGAAATGTCGTAGCAGCCACGCCACCATCATAGTTGGGGCCGTGCGAAGTCTCAAGGACATTGACCGAAAGGACGAATTATGGGTTGGTGGCCATTCTCCCGTCGAAAGAAAACATTTTCTGATAATCCACACATGAAGGGCACACGCGCATGGCTCACTGAATTACGTGAATTGGCCGAGCGAAATTTCAACAACCACATCGAAGGTCAACGATTAATTCATCAATTGAAAGTTGAATGGAAAGAAGCGTTATCGGAGAATGAAATGTCTTTGGAACTTCACGAAGGCCTCCATAGACGAGCATTCCGGCTATTGAATGCAGACGCTCAAGACTGGCTTGCATGGCTCGACGATGATGATTTTTGGCAACCAGGATGGAAGGGAGATGACGGAGTTCCTACGAGTCATTAGCATGGATTCAAATCTGAAAACCCAACCCCCTAATTATGTGGGCATGGATTGCATTTCTGGCAACTACATCCTCAACCCTGCTCTGGATGAGCAGAGATCAACCATTTCCCGAAATTAGTGCACGTTGGGGATGGATAATTCTTCTCATTTCAGGAATATTAGCAATTGCCACTCAGTCACCAAGAGCAACAAATGAGTACCTTGCCCCCATTTTATCAGCAGCGATCGGAGGCCTAGGGGTGGTCATAGGAGTAAGGCACAGCTCGATTACAAAACGCGATGTTTTAGTGGCCCCATTTGCGGGATTATGGCTTGCCGTGGGTACAATCACCCTACTCACCAAAACATGGCCCGATTACAATCAAACCGAGCAAATTACAGGCTTCATCTTAGCAACGCTTGTTGTAGCATTAGAGACTTTTTTGTTTTGGAAAGGCCTCATCATAGGGATACAAGGTGTGACTTGGTCCCAAGCAGCCCTCCGCCAACTTGACAGAGGTTTGATAGTAGGTGATCGCGGTTCTATATCCATGTTTGAAAAGTCATGGGATGTAGAAGAATCATGGTTAGATGCGATGAGTCACGCAGCCCTCTATCGAATACATGAACATCAAAATAACCCAAAACTAGCAGCAAAACACGCCCAGTTGCTAGAACGTTTGGGTGGAGAAGAAGTAGTTGATTCTGCGTGGTTAGAAACAATAGATAAATGTATAAAACGACTAAAAAAACCGATTTTAGAAGAAGAGTGAAACAATCTTGGGGGATGTGGAGCATGCTCAGCAAGGGCTTAAATGATACAATGACCAATTAACTAATGACTAACGTGAAAATCTACAAAGGAATAAAGATCAATAGCGCAAAAATTGGTTGGGCCATAGTTGTAATCTGGTTCAGTGCCAACCTACTCTCCCAGGCACTATACATGGGACTCCATGGCACACCCTACAATGCTTCAGCAATGCTATCGTCGGTAGGGGTGTGGTATTGGGGCCTACTCGTACTGGAATTGGTTGTATGGGTACTCTTCGGTATGTTGGTTGTTAGCCGAGTCCGTTTACGAATAGCTGTTCGTCAGCGACATTTAGAAAACACCATTTCATCATTACATATACCACCGATGGTTATCCCAACAATAGACCCAAAACCTTAGGCGAAAGTGCCATGAAAGGAAACCATCTCCAAGGGGTGGGGCAGAGATGGTACGAATCACAAAAGTTCACACTGGGGGTGGCGATAAGGGAAACACCTCATTGCTCTCAGGAAACAGAGTATCTAAATCTCATCCAAGAATAGAATTAGTTGGAACGATTGACGAGTTGAACTCGGTTGTAGGCTTAGTACGTGCTGAATTAAATCGACAGAGTGCAACACATTCAGACGGGGGCCCCCGGGCAACAGTTCGGAAAGTGACCAACTCAATATCCTCAAAATTAGAACTAATTCAGCAGGAATTATTTGATATTGGAGCTGAATGTGCATGCCATCCCTCAGATTTACCAGAAGCCATGGGTGTTATTGGGATGGCCCAAGCAGATCGTATTTGCGAAGAAATGAATGAGATGCTGCTTGAATTAGAGCCCCTCGAATCATTTGTTTTACCAACAGGATCTCCACTGGTTGCATCCATTCATCTTGCCCGAACTGT
Organism: Candidatus Thalassarchaeaceae archaeon; assembly: GCA_030747675.1. GTDB lineage: Archaea > Thermoplasmatota > Poseidoniia > Poseidoniales > Thalassarchaeaceae > MGIIb-P. Next base: position 24,067 of record JASLKH010000056.1, read on the forward strand.
AACCCGTAGAACAGAAAGAACCGTGATAAAGGTCCGAGAAAGTGAGGGAAAAGACTCTGTTAGGGCTGAAACCATTGCATACCTCAACCGACTATCAGATTGGTTTTTCGTATCAAGTAGGTGGATTACAACCACACTTGGCGATGAAGAAATTCTTTGGGTCCCAATTGGTAAAAGAGGAATGGAAGAGATTGAGTAATTCACAATCTAAATTTCTTAATCCCTACCTAGGGATTGAAGTTGAGCCCTCGCCCCTTTCAACACTCTTTTACTTTGATCAAAAGTCAATTGGGCTTCAGCTCCATCCCAATCAACCCACATGTAATTCCGATGCTCGTGGCTAAGTGAAATATCATATTCATCAGTTTCCCCGATGTACCAATAAACTTGTTTGACAACAACCTTCCCTTTACGAGTAAAATCATATTCAGTCCGCATTCGCCAATCTTCAATTAGCTCCACACTCGAAATACCCGTTTCTTCTTTTAATTCCCTTAGTGCAGTATGGTGAAAGTCTTCATCAGTTGGTTCATAGTGACCTTTTGGAAATCCCCAGTGACCTTGTGGGTATTGCAATAGTAGAACACTACCGAAATTGACCAAAACGACTCCACAGGAGGTCTCCATGACACGGTATCAACGCACAATACTAATTCATTTCGGATAGCCAGCATCAACATACATCAATGCTAAGAGCAAGATTCAGAGAGGAGCAACGCTAGGGGGCAATTGAATGGACGCAATAGTGGATACTAAAATCACAAAAATTGTTGCTGATGGTGATTTGGACGGACTCCTTTCCGCTGCTATTTTGCATAGAATTTGGCCCGATGCAACAATACATTTCACTCACCCAGCTGAGGTGAGGAGCGGTGGAGTTGACAATCACATTGGAAGAGAAACTGCGATGGTAGATCTACCATTCCATCCTAATTGCGGCCTTCATATAGATCATCACCTAACGAATAAACCAACTTATGAGCAGGAACAAATAGCTGCCGAACAAGGATGTAAAATTATTTGGAACGACGCTTTAAGCGCGGCAAGAGTTTGTTTTGACACATTTCGAAAACATGTTGATATTTCAGACTTTGAAATGTGGATGCCAATGGTTGACAAACTAGATGGCGGCAAGATATCAGCTACTGAATTCCTTTCTGATAACCCCATCATGTGGATTGGAAGAACAATCGACACCACAGATTTACCTTATTGTCGATTATTACTCGAACAACTTGCATTGGGACACTCCCCAAAAGAAATAATTGAAATTGAAGAGGTGGGGGCAAAGGTTTCTGAAGCCAGAATAAATTTTGAAAACCTTCGGAAAACACTTTCTGATCATTTATACATCGTAGACAGACTCGCAATCGTCCGTTTAGAAGAAAAGGGTTTCCGGACAAATGGATACCTCGTCACGGCACACGCCGGCAAATCGTGTGATGCATGTATGATTATCCATGGGTACACTGATGGAGAAATTAGTGACAAATCAAAATGGCCTCTTTCCGCCTCTTTTTATTCCAACTCATTTTTGCATAAACAAAGTCCAATATTCGATTTAACCAGATTAGCTACCGCATTCGACGTTGATGGTGGTGGACATGCAGGGGCTTGCGGCTGCCGAATTCAGCCATTGTCTGAATCAGGAACCATAGAAAATAGGCCAATAACGAGTTCCGATATTGAACGAAATATCAATGCATGGCAGCGGCTGTGGAGTCAGCGGAAATCACGTTAACAATTGCATTAACCATAGAAATCCCAGAAATGCATGAATAACAATTAGGGCAATAATAACATCAGACGCCCTCCCATGTTGCAATTTTTCTCGAGCGGAAGAAACACCCTGTTCACGAAGCGATTTTACTTTCCGACCTTTGTACCACAACATAGTAACGAGTCCCAGTCCGAGAACTCCCCCTGCAGCATGAAGTGCACCTGCACTAGGTGGCAACAGGGCTTGGAAAAAGCCCACACCATCTAAATTTCGAGATTGATGTAATGCATTTCCTACAAATCCAGTAATTACAACTAACCATGATAGCTTGTACAGCCTTTCCCCCAAACGTTCGTGCTTTGAAACTGCAACGACTCGATCATCACCTTTGAGTAATTTCCCCCTTTCCCTCCACTGGTGCTGCTTCACCATCCATGCAATGACTGCTAAAGCGATCAAAGGATGAAGGAGAATAATAACGAGGTCAACACTCTCCATGTTAACCCGAACCCCTTCGAACACTTCAGCGCAGCGGCTCCGGCGATGTGTTCATTAGGGTCTGTTAACGGCACGACTTTGTACAGATAGGAGATAGCCCATTGGAAGACAAATTACAAGAGTGCCTCAACATGGTTACTAACAAAGCGGATTTAAGCAAATTGCGCAAATCCGCAGCATATGATTTGTTGGATAAACCATGGGTCGGTTTACTTGAATTTGTATTATCTAAAGACGCCCAACTGGAAACTTCAGGGGACAAGAAATCATCTCAACGACCCAGGGGTCCACGTGGTCGGGGGCGAAGTGGAAACCGCAATCCATTCGTTGCTTTACTTGAACCCACGAGTGCATTAATTACATCCGATGCACCACCAGGATACCGTTTAACTGCTCTACTTGTCCAACGCTCATTGTCTTCTAACCGGTGGAAACCAGAATGGGATAACGACATTGAAAAACTTCGAGATACTTGTAAATCAGGTATTCACCCCGTCTGGTCAGAAATGGCACAAAAAAGCCACATTATTTCGGAATTAATGTCATACCCAACAAAGAAACCCAAGGCGAGGCAAGGCAACATCAAAAGTTGGGTCGAAGGAGCAAAAATAGATCCCAATAACAACGAAGCGGTAATCGGTTGGTTGAATGCACCAAACCCATTCAATCTCAACTCAGAAGTAGAGCAAGCAATTCAACGGATAGCAAAAGATATTATGAAAAATCGCGCATCGGAAAAACATCTTCTCGCCCTGGAAAAATTAGAAGGAAACCCAAGTCTAATACGAGCAATCATTCACACCAATATTTCCAAGGAAGCAGCCATTCCCGAACTTGAAAAAATCGTGGCAGAAGACAACGATGTGCAAAGCGTGGCTCAGAATATACTTGAAATAACCCAATTAAGAAATGGAAATACTTCATACTGGAAAGCATGCTATTCAGTCAAGGGCGACGACCCTCTTTCCGTGGCCATGCGAAACCAATCATGGAAAAATATCCCTGATAATGCATCATTATCTGTTTTAGAATTACAAGAAGGCATCGAGGCCCAAGAAGGTCCAATCGACCCGGCTCTAGAATGGGCACTTTTTGTGGCTCTAATTGGCGATAAATTGTTTAAAGAAGCCGATGAATTGGTGTCGGGAATTTCTGTAATTGACAAATCAAGATTACCTCATATTCTCAAATTTTTATCAAATTACAACTCACCTAAACTAGTAGAGAGGTTGACCGAAGAAATACACAAATTTAACCATGAAGAAATCATAGAAATCATGAATTCAGATGTTAGAAACACACTTCGAGTATCTGCTGCTTTAGAATTACAAAAAGAAGGAGGGGATCCATGGGTTGAACACCAAAACTTGGCTTTAGATATAGTTGGCCAAGCAGGCAATGCCTCCCAAATAGGCACAATTTTGAGGAAAATAGACAACTCGGCAGAAAAACATCCATATCTAACTTTACTTGTTTACCATTTATTAGATGCAAGTGCCAAAGAAGATCTGCGAGAATGGGCAACATCTTCACGTGTTATTTCAATTACAACTTTAGCAAAAGGTTCAGTAAATGACCCTAATACAGCATCTAATAATTTGATTAAAATTCTTGAAGGCGCCCCTTCGGAAATAGCACCCATACACGCATGCCTTGATCCAAGCGGAATCAAGGCGTTCAATCAATGCCGCCGGGCATTAATGGACGAAGGCGACGGACTTGTTGCTAAAAATTTACTAGACGAACTTGAAAATTCGGTGAAGAACTCGGGCATGAAACCAATTGAGGAGAATTTATTCATTGCAGTAATTACCGACTTACGATTTAACCGAGTGCTCAACCTTCTTGAAAATGGTAAAAAAGAAGATGTAGCAGTGGCGGAAACCTCCCTAAATACGCTAATTGGTAAGACGCCCCGAATGCGAATAATGGGTGAAGCAAGACAAGCAATCCTCGAATATGGACTATCAATTCCTGCACTTTCTGATTGGCACCGCGAAAATATTCCTTCTTCACCGTGGCACCGTCTTATTTTGGCATTTATTGATGTTAGAGATGACAAGCAACTGTCAGCTGCCCGAGGGTTGCGGGATTCGAGTCGAATAGATATTTTCAGTTACGAAGAAAGGGTTAGATTAGCCAGACGTGCACTAATATTATTTGCACACGCAGGTGAATGGCGTTTGGCTGTTGAAATGCTCGAGAATCCGCATCAAAGTGCATTAAAGTCTGCTCTAACAAATCAATTCCAATTGTACCTCCACGTTTGTAATGAACAGTCAAAAGGACGCTCCGGCCCCGCTTTAGAACACATTCTACGTTCCATCAAAAGAGAAGAGGAGTATGACTATGAAAACCCAGAAGGAGAAACAGAGAAACGGACACGTACCACTTACCCTTCTGACGAATTGGATAGCATGTTCAATTACCCTAACATCCATGGTTTGCCCAAGGAACCATGGCAAGGTCGCATTAGGGCCGCATTGAACGGATTAACAGACAACCGAAGAAGCCCAATGAGCCTACTCCAATCTCGCTTCAGAAATATCCTTACAGATAAAGGAACAGTTTCTGAAATTGAAGCGATCGCTAAAGAAGCTGCAGAACTCGACCCAATTACTGGGCTAATGATGTTTGAAAGAGCAATAAATTCTGGACAATACTTGAATGAAAAGAAACCATTACTTCGCAGTCAAAAAGCAGTATATTCATTGCACCAAGAACAAATCCCAATCAAATCAAGAATGAAATTTAGACATTTACAATTGAAACCAATGGTTTTGATAGACACAAATTTACTTATTGATGCCATAAAAGAGGAAATTCATCGAGAACTAGGCAACGAAACAGGATCCATCACTTATCAAGGAGGAAGCACATTTCATAGAAAGTTGTATTCTAAAGCAACCAAAAAAGAAATTGAGTGCTACATCCCATCAATCGTCATCAGTGAATTGATTGCTAGAACCAAGTCACCTCAAAAACTCCGAGAATTATTCACTCAAGATTTGATTGAAGATGATAATTGGGAAAAAGCAATTTCAAACCAAGTAGTTTCTGAAAAACGAGCAAAAGTTCTTCGAAATTACAACACATGGTCCCCTGGAGATGTAGAACAACTTTCCACTGAGGCAAGTGCTTACAATAAATGTGTAGAAGAATTTCTTGTATCCCAATCGCCTATGTACCAGCGGATCACAGATTACAAATCTAGTATGAATAAGAATACATCCAAGAATAGAACATCTATTCAGCGGCAGAAAATATACCCTGAGAGTGGAGACAGAGAAATTATGCGGGTAGGGCGCGCACTCTCTAATCAATCTATATGGGGCATAGGGTCGATACTTGTTGCCACGCGTGATTCGGACTTCACAGTAGGTTCAAAGATGCTAGAAGATAAGCTAGGATTTGGTGTGATACGAAAACTGGATGACCTGAATCAGAGGCTTAGGTAAGCCAATAAACTAAAACTGTTAAAATCAATTAATTACAGTTAATTAAAAAAAAAAGTAATTAATTTCAATTAATTTAATTATGGTGGAATATATCTCCAAAACCCGACACCCTGGTCGACTAAGCCGAATTGATTGATTCTAGAGGGTTTTTCCAAATGGACTCTAAAAACCCGATCCAAACGAGTGGGTCAACAGCTACACCGAAACTATCTCAAAATATGTAATTAATTGAAATTAATTCAATTATTCCGAATAATATCCGAATTAAATATAAGATGTGCCTTGTACGCACACATTGTATGGAGACAGCCAAACCAATCCCATCTTCATTTGTCACACGCTTGATGGATGAGGCAAAACAAGTAGGTTTGAGCACAGACGAATACTGCAGACTCTTGTTGAACAACGAATCCTTTTACAAACAAAACACCACAACATTTGAAACCGGATCAAACCCGTTTAAACAACTCAAAGGAAAACAACTCAATCCATCAATCCTAAGCGAAACTATTGACGCCCACCCCTTTACAGAAAATGCATTGGCCGGACATATCAACCGACTCCTACCTCTCAAAGTAGGGTGCAGGATATTATGGTCAATGATTGATGATTCAGGCATAGGACCAACTCCACGCCAATTTCGTTCAACCATTGCATCAAAAGCCCATGCATTCAGAATTTTTCTGAAAGGAACGGATGAAAACCAAGCCCGCCCTAGAGGGGATCGCTTACACTCTTCATTCCCAACAAGTAGTGATGCTGCTGTGAATAGATTCCTCAACCAATACATGCTTCGAAGAACAGGTACAGGAAACAAATACCCGACAGGAGCGTTGCACGACTTCGGACTTATTGCAATATCAGATTCGGGAACGGTACAATTCACAGAGACAGGTCGTAAATTCACTCTTCTTCTGAACCCAGTTATTGATGAAGGAAATTTCCGAGGCGCATCATTTTCTGCTGATGAACAAGTTCTAATTTTGTCTCAAGTGCGAAGTGAAATGAATCGGGAATGGAAATTTATGCGCCATATCCTAGATGGAATACATCTTGGTTCAAACACTCCAACATCGCTTCTTTCTAGAATATCTCGCCGTTATGGCCCCGGTACAAAGGCCGATTGGAGCAACTCCGTAATGCCCCACATGCGCAGCGGTGTATTGGGTAGAATGCAAGCACTTGGTCTAATCAAACGCACATTCACAGAAAACCGAGTTGAGTACAGAGTAACACCTCTTGCACTCGTAATTCTTGAAGAGGACATGGCTTAAGGGGGTGGGAATTTGATTGCAATACCATGGTCCGCCGCAATATTATTTTCCATATTAGCTGCAATGATCACCTTCGGCCTCTATGCAATTCTTTCTGCTGAATCAAATCCCGCTCATGCGGCACGCCTCACCAATGTTCGCGCCTCACCGGTTGCAGCTCCAGCATCCCGTCCTCAGCGATTTGCATTGGAGGACGAAATGGTTAGAATGAGCAAACCCAAAATTGAGACGCGAGAGTCCGACACCCTTTCTGATCACGATTCTGCTGAGTTGGTCGAAGAAGCCTCTGTCGAATATGAGGATGAAGATTCCCAACCAATCGAGGATATTCCAGAAATAGAGGAAGAAGCAGAATCCGAGGAAACCCCTGGCACCAATTCCCTTGATAGTGAATTTTTACTTGAAGAAATTGGGAAGGAATGGCAAATTAAAGCCGGAAGCGGACAATCAGCAACAACATTGGATGAGGCGACCGGAGAGGCAGTACGAGAATCCGACACATCCGAATTCGAAGAACGCCTTAACCGAGAAGGAGCTCAAACAGGAAAGGTCCAAGTGAGCCTTATTTGGGATAATACGAATGATTTGGACCTCAGTGTAGTTTGCCCTTCAGGTGAAAGAATATCTTTTGATCACAAAACGTCACGTTGCGGAGGTAGGTTGGACATTGATATGAACGAATCCCCCACTAGTGAACAACCCGTTGAGAATATTTATTGGTCAAAGGATTCCGCTCCGAAAGGAGATTACAAGGTCTTTGTCGAACACTTTGAACATCATGCTGAAGAGGATTTAACAAATTTCCGAATTCTTGTAAACGATGGGGACAATAATAAGGAATTCAAGGGCGAAATTACTAACGACGAACCACCACAATTAGTGTGTGTTTTTTCTGTTGAATGAGGGGTATAAATGCGTTTGACTCGAAAATCACGCCGCAGACAGCGGCTAATTAATCGGGCAAAAACCATCGAGGCGTTGCAAACAATAGCCAACGACATTCAAGCTGCATTTGATAACCGTGAAATCACTCACAACGAGGCCGTGATTTTAGGTAATCAAATTCAAAGATGCGCTGATTTGATAGATGGCACACAACTGGTGTACGCAATTTCAGATCGCGACGCATACCGCCGATTAATTGAAGTATATCTCGATGACGGAATTCTATCAAGAACAGAACAAATATTACTTTGGGACGAACGCAGGAAACTGGGTATTTCAGAGGACGCCCACACCCGATTACTTGTGGCATTAATCGCTCGTTACCAGCGGCAAGGCCGACCAGTTCATGTTCAAAATGCACCCCGCTCTATCCCAAAATCGGGCGCCGATGAAAATACAGGAGGGAGCAATTAGTTGGCAATTGAAGTAGGGTATATCGTTGCAGCCTTAATTGCAGGTGTACTAATATGGCAAGCCACATCACAATTGGGGTCAAAGCGCCGCACCCGCACATCGTTATTGGAAACCTTCGCGATAGAAGACATTGCGGTTGCCGATGAACCATTCACGCCACGTAAAGATTCAAACGCATCTTTACTCACACCCCGAATTGAATATCAAGAAGAATTAATCCCATTCGGATCAACACATTCTTTGGAAAAAGCACCAGATATAAAGAACGAAAAAGAAAGTAACTTAGAGGGAGAGGTAACCACACTAAAAGAAGTCGCCATCGAACGTTATTCAGTTAGAGAGAGATCGAATGAGAAAGTTTCTGAATGTAAGGAACTTATCCAATTAATCAAAGATTTACGAGAGCAATACAATGTAGAAATAGATGATGAATTCTTAGAAGGGCCATTAGAAGGACTAACATTAGCAGAGTTGGACATTCGCCAATCATCTCTCTTGGAAGTTTATGATAAATTATACCAACATTCCTTCCAAGAGCAAGTTCAAAAAGTTCGTCGGGAGCAGCTTGAATTCGAATCAAAAGTTGGTGAAAAAGAAAACCAAACAGCGGCTGGAAAACTGGCAAACCTCGCCGATGAATTATCCAATTTACGTCGCGAAGAAGAATTGTATCGCCAAATTCAATCTTCAAAAACAACCAAAACTCTTGAATCATTAGATATGTCTAACCTCGATGTAGATACAACAAAACGCATCACGGCACACTACGACTTTTACTATTCTAGATTAAGTGAAATAGAACGACTACGCACAGAATCCGAAAGATACGAATTCCATACCAACGCCATTCTAGATTGTGATGAAAAAGAGAAGTTACTGACAATGGTCTTTGACGGCGTCAACACTAGGATGCGAGTTGAATTGGAAGAGCGGAGAGAAAAACGGGCAATAGCACTTGATTTACGCGATAAGATGGAGCAACAAAATGCCAACGCGGCAGAACTTCGCCTAGAAATCGAAACAGCAGTAAGCACAACAGCAATCGATCAAATACAAATCACAGGAGTTAGCCCCCTGCAAGAAAATGAACTCACCGAATTACTCCATGTTACGCGTCAGCAACTGGCATATTCAGAACTTGAAACTATAATACAGAATTGCGAATATGTTTTGGAACTAGATGCAATACACTTTGAAGGGGTGAATGAAGAACAACTCACAGCCCTCATTGAGATAAGAGCCAACAAAAGAGCCGAACTGGTCGAGTTTGCTAAACTGGAGAAATTTGAGGAACAATACACTGCATATCTCGACTCAATGCCTGGGATAGATGACATTGAGGAACTTTTAGGGATAGAAATTGAAAACGTGTCAGAATCTCAAGCCCAGGAATTAGAGAATCTCCGACTTTCTAGATTGGATCATTTAGAAGAAATTGAGAGGATACGAATTGAACAAGAACAAGCAGAAAACTTTGAAAATCTCAGGAAACAACTTGAATCAGCGAAGACCTCTAATGAGGTTGAAGCAATTGTAATCGAAGGGGTCAACGAAGATCAAGAATTAGCGCTGACCGAGATTAAATCAGAAGTATTCGAGATTCTGTTAGAAGATGAAAAGGTAACAGAATATGTTGAAAAGGCAGAAAAAGCAAGCAAATCCCCTCCCTCTCCGGATAATTTTGATTTCGACACCGAGTCAACATTTAGGACACGCGTTAAAACATTAGGTGCAAAGGATGGCCTCCTTCGCCTTAGTTTACTCTGGAACAATAAGAATGATTTGGACCTAATTGTTCGAACTTCAAAAGGAGAAATTATTCACAGAGGTTCTCGAAATTCATCTTGTGGTGGAATATTGGATTTAGAAATGAATGCCAAACCAGAGATGAGTTCAGCGATGGAGAACATTGTGTGGCCCAACGGAAAGATCCCCCCCGAAGGAACATACAACATTTTCATTTGGCATCGGAACCGCCACCAAAAATTGCGAAGAACAGATCCAACAGAATATACACTACGAGCAAAAGTCGGTGCAGAGTATTTCCAATATGAGGGAAAAATTAGTTATGGGGACAATTTACGATTAATCGCCTCAATTGAAGTCCCCGAATCGAATACAATGCAAAATAGAATGGTCACTGAAGGCAATTTGTATCAAGAATTACGAAGTACTGCAAAATCAGCAAAGAAGTTGAAAGAATTTCCAGAAATAGACGATGAACTCTCATCATTACACAAAGTGATGTTAGAGCGAATCATTGAGAAAAAGACATCAGAAATCAAAGAAAAAGCGGAAAGACGCCGTGCAGAAAAACAAGCAGCAGAATATTCACGCATAATACTGGAAATCGAATCATCAATGAATTTGGATGAATTATCAGCAGTTCGATATGACAAGGCTTCCGATGAAGAAATAGTCACTATTGAAAAATTGATTACTAAGCGAAGTAAAGCAATCGAATCAGGCTTAAAGAAGCAAGAAATTATGGAGATGAAACAAAGAATCCAGGATTTCAAAACCCAAATTAATGAAGCCAAAACACTCGTTGATCTTTCATCAATAATTTTCGATGACATCGAAAAAAGAGACGCCATTACTCTACAAAGACTACGTACAGCTAGACGAAAAACTCTCCAAAAGAAACTTTCAACAGACGATGTCGAGAAAGATAAACAAGATCGCTTACACAAGGCTTTGAATGAAGCCTACAGTCGTGGAGGCCTGCAACCATTACCTGCCGATGAGGGCCGACCATCGGCATTCAATGAGCGCCTAGAGGACGCCAATGCAGGCATCGGAGATGTCCAAATATCACTCTTGTGGGACAACAAAAATGACTTCAATGTTCTAGTGATTACCCCCTCACAAGAAATTATTCATCCTCGGAATCGAAAGTCATCAGATGGAGGATATCAGGATATTGAAATGAATCAGAAAGGCGAATCAAAGGAACCTATTGAGAATATTTTCTGGCCTGAAGGCAAGGCCCCAAAAGGCCTTTATTACATCTACATACATTTCTATAAAGAGCATCAATTATTCAGAAAAATTGACATTTCTGAATGCCGAGTCCAAATCTTATATCAAGGACAACGGACAGAATATGCTGCACAGATGTCACTTTCTAATAAATTACAATTCATTACAATGCTTAAGGTGGAATAACAATGACAGGAAACACAGAAAAAACGTCGAAAGTGGCACCCACCCTCCTTATTTTGATTATGCTAATCCAAATTTTATCCCCATTCCAAATCCCCAATAATTTGCAATCCGAGCAAGAAATATCAGATTCTACATTAGGGCGAACAGCCTACCCTGACATCAATATTACAGCAATTATTTGGATTGGACCCTCATATTATTGCATTCTATGTGTTATTGATGTGCTGGCACCTGTTGAACAAGAAGTCATGATAAAATTCCGCAACGATGGTTTACTGAAGGCTGACAGCACTCATTTCCGATTCGATGTTAATTCAGTAGAAATAGCCAATCATACATTTTTCAATGTCATGCCTGGGGAGGAACAAAACTACATTTTCACATGGACCCCAACTTTAGGTAATGGCCAAACATTCCAAGCATATGCAGCAATAACACCCGTGGGCGCAGACCCAGATATGTCCAATAATCAAAAAATCAAGGGTTTCAACTCTTACTTTGATCAAAACGATGGAGATATTTACTCCGATACATTACCACCGGGAGGAACCAGGTTACCAGGGGAACCATCAAGTGTTTCTGTTGGTGTTAGAAATGCAGGAAACACAGAAAGTGAAGTTACGACATTAATCTCCCTCACCCCCAGTGGGGGGGGGCCACCGACTGAATTTTTCTCACAACCGATCAATTTGTCTGCTGGAAGTGTGGCAGAACCAGCTCAAGTAACGTTATCCTCAGTGATGATTGATGGTACAAATCTCTCAGGTAGTTATATGATGGCAGGCAATGTTTACTTCAATAGTACACTAGCCCCTCAGGCAGTCGTATCAATTGTCCCGAGAATAGTCACCTTTAGTCCATATCGGGCCACCATAGTGTCCCCAAGTGACCGTGCAGTCGAACCAGGAAACTCAGCCACCCTGACATTCATAGTTCAAAACATAGGCGAATCTGCAGACCGATTCAATATTTCAGTACACTCAGTGCAAGGCTGGTTTGACTCTTCATCCCCGTCCGCACCCGCTTCACAAACTCCAATTATATCACCGGGCTCTTCAGCCGTAATCCTAGTCCCTGTATCAGTCCCATTAAACACAAATCGTTCAGAATCAGATCTAATTACTGTGGAAATTGAGAGTGAAGGCGCAGTACCATCGTACAATGTTTCAGGATCCTCTGCTGTTATGGCAGGAGACATATTACAAGGAACTCTAAACACATCAGCGTGGAATGTGCAAATAATTCCGGGTCAAACAGAATCGATACAATATACGTTAAACAACACAGGAACATCTCCATCATTCTTTGAACTTGATACAGGCTTTGCTCAGGTTGCACCCGGTTGGTCAGCCACAATTGAACCTGAAACAACACCCTACATGACTGTTGGAGCATCCATTGTAGTTACAGTCACAGTATCCCCTCCTGCTCTTTCATTACCATTTGATCCAACAACGAAACTCGCTGAAGGCAATTCCTTGACATTGTGGACAACTGTCCAACCCACATTACAAGACCAAACTGCAGGCGCCCCAAATGTTCAGGAAACAATTCTTGAAGTCCAACCTGCAGTTATGATTGAATTTATCACAGATGAAACAGATCTAATAGTTGACATATCTGAATTAAATTCAGGTGCGATTGGAAAGCACATCTATTTCGATATGGAACTTCGTCATAATTTAATGAGTAATTTAAGCTCTTTAGTTGACATAGAATTGCGAACAGCCCCTAGTGCTTTTGACCCCTCGAGAAGCGGAGTAGGCTCACAAGAAATTTTGAGATGGAATAGTTCTGTGACACCGAATAATGCAACAATGAATCCAGGTGATACACAGGCCCTCTTGGCTTCAGCACTGGGGCCATTCGAAAGTCCCCTTGCCGGAATCATAAGCATCGATGTTATTGCCAATTTGACATTATCTGGAGCCTTAAGTGGTATTCAGGCCCCAGAAACAACTCTAACATGGAGTATTTCCATTCCTGAATTAACTGAGGTGGAAATCGGAATCCCAGAACCCACAATAGTTGTCCCTGGAATCTCCGGCACAGCATCAGTAAACATCAACAATACAGGGAACCACAAGACAAATCTGTCATACACAGTAGAAGGTCCGGCAGGTTGGACAGTTTCAACTTCTCCAACGGAAGTTACAGGGTTGGGCTCAACATTCGATACATACCCTTCTATTGGAACCGATAATACAACTGTTTCAGTGACAGCAATAGCCCCTGCTCTTTGGCGTGCCGATGATGTACCAGACATAACCCTGACAGTTTTGGATGAAAATGGTGAAAATGTCACCCAAGAAAATATACCTTTCTTGGTCCAAGAATTGATCGAAGCCGTACTTTTACCCGATGAAGCAGCAGCCTATCTCCCAGTTAATGAAACAGAAATTATCCTGTTGAAAGTAACAAATTCAGGTAATAGTCATCAAGAATTTTCTATGATGGTTGAGGATACCTTAGCAGACATAAACTTACGAGTCCTCTCAAATTCAACGATGTCACTAGATCCCGGTGAAGATGCCTTCGTTGATATCGAAGTTGAATCAGGCCAATTCGCACGAGCCGATGAAAACCATAGTTCAGTTGCAACTCTATATCACAACGGTGTCGGCATCGCTCAAACCTCAATCTTTGTAGAAGTATTACCTAATCACGACATCGTATTCGAACACCATCCTGATTACTCAGTTACGCCCGGCAAGGAAGCACCAATCGCATTCAATATTACAAACAACGGAAATCTCGATGAGAATATCAATTTCTCAGCAATTCTTCCAGAAGGTTGGAGTGCAGAAATAAGCCCTGAAAACATGACAATATCAGCCGGCACCCAGGAAGTAAAAACAGTCAATGTAGTCGTTAATGTACCACCAATGTCAAGTGGTTCAGGCCCTGAAGCTGACAGTACTCATGAAATGCTTTTCACTGCTACAAACGCTACCGACAATGTAATTGCTGGAACTACAGTAGTGAATTTTACGACAGTCCCCATTTTCGATATTGAAGCTGAGAACTTCCCCGATTTAATTGAGATGTTACCAGGTGAGCAACGAACGTTCGAGGTCGAGATTTCAAACGCAGGAAACCAAAATGTGTCCTTAGACATTGATTGCACAGCAGGACCCCCCTTCGATCGCTGGTTAGTTTCAAATTGTGATCAAAGCAATTATTCTCTCGACATTGGCGAAACACGAAGGATCAACTTTACAGTTGAAAATTCTGCATTGGTGCCCTACAATGGCGATGAGGCCGATTTAACTTTGACATTTTCACCACAAGACAACCAATCAGGAGATAGAACAATATCTTCAGAATTAGAAGTCAAAAGAATGTGGACGGAAGAAGAGTACATGGTCACAGGAGACGGAGATTCTGGAGGGTATCCAATAGATGTCAATTGGATGCATGTCCAATCCATCGGACAAACAGCCGACGTACGTCCGATTGATTACGAATTAAAACTCATTAATTCAACCCGTTTGATTAACACCTCATTGTATAATGGAAACCTCAATTGGGGCTTTGAATTGATTACCAGTAATGGCGCCCAAACATTCAATCCAAATTCTATTCCAACAAATTTCTCCCTAGGTGCGGCCCAGCCATTACAATTGAACAATTTACAATTTAGGCTAGACCTCCCACCATCGGCAATTACCCCACCTGGAGATGGCTGGGTTTTGGAATTTGAACTCATCCACGCAGAAGAAGGAAATGCCACCTCAACCACAGTATTTCTTAACGTGACAGTTGATAATTGGGCAGACCCATCTATTGTATCAATTTTAATCAATGATGAATCCTTTTTCGAAGAATCTAATTCGGGGACAATAATTGCCACGATTGAAAATAATGGCAACGCTCCAACAGTCTCCAATCTGACTGCAGAACTAACTTGCGATCCAGGGATTACAATTCTCAGCCCCCCAGTTAAATCAAACATCAATCTAACAGCCCATCAAAGCAACTATCCATTGGAATGGAGCATCAAATCAGATGCATTAAATTGGTGGCAATCGAGTCAAAATGTGGATTGCAAAGTAACACTTTCTTCGAATGGGGAAATGATAGGGGATCTTGAATCAAACAATGTACTCGAATCACCAATCGAATTGAATTCATGGTCCCTTCCTCTATACATATTGGTTCCATTAATTAGCGCCCTCTTCATACTGTCTAGCCGCCTCTTAAGAAAGGCAAAAGAGGACGAAAGATCATTGATGTTGAGTGCATACTCGGGTTCAATATTACTTGGGTGCGCAACCCAATTCGGACTGGGTTCCGGACCAAACCTTGCCCTTGCAGCAACATCGCTAATTTGGACCGCTTTGATAACTTTGCATTCAGCAGGATTTGAATTCCCTGCCGTCTTATCCGATCGGCAAAACCATCTTCGAGGAAGCGAATCAATTATTGAAGATCACGATGCTGAAATTGATCGAATCATCAATCAACTCAGAGTAAAAATATCATTCGCCCCAATTGGTTTCATCCTCATTGCACTCTTGATGCCTTCTGACATCGCATGGACACTTGAGAATATAGGATCCAGCGCCCTATATTTGTTCATGAGTGCCTTGATTGTTGAATTGACAATTCGTAGAACATTAGCAACATGGCTTTCTATCTTCGATCAATTAACAGTAGTAGAAATTGAGTCCCAAGATCTTCTCCAGCTACTAGGAACACCATCTACAGATTTACGTAGAATTACAATAGGACAACGATGGGGACAATCCCATGATGTCAATGTGGAGGTGGAAGGCAATGTCTGAACAGGTTTTACCTCCAACTCAAGAGAGTTACAGAGCCCAAGTTACGAGATTAAATTTAATTCTTGACGAGCACATTAGAATGGTCCAAGAATCAATTGTAGACAAAGATGCTAGGGATGCTAGGAAGAGTATTCAGCAAGCGCGTTTAGACATTGATAACCTACGTTTGCAAGTCGGTAGAATGCATCGGGCGATTGGAATGTTGCACACACTTATGCGAGACCGCTCAACAACTGAAACTGAATTGGTTGACATATTGTTGACAATGAAAACAGCTGAAACCCTAATCATGCGAGGTGCCTTTGATGAATCTGCATTACAACTCGAACGACTAGCAGAACATCTATTGGCAAACAGTGCTGCTTTGAATCCCTTTATTTTCTATGAATTTTGGATGGGAGTTGAAGCAAGGTGGAGTTCAGATTCAGAAAGTGGAAATTTATTGGTGAGGATAGAAAACACAAGCGAAAACATCATTCCTGGATTCAATATTAAAGCCCCAGTTCCTCCAAATTGGAGAGCATCCCCAGACTCTCAATTTACAGGCACATTGAATCCTGGAGACATTTCGGATTTGGCATTTGAAATAACCCCGTCTGCAATGGCAGCAATTAGAGAAGTAGGCGCCCCAGGGAGCCTCCAAAAAAGTCTAACAATACAAACAGGATATACACTTTCAAACCATGGACTAACCATGGATTGTAGAGTAAAAAATACATCACAAGAGACCCTATATGACACATTATTAATGCCTTGGATTCCACCTGGTTGGAAAACACCTTCATGGCCATTTATCCGTAATTTAGATCCGAGTTCCACCGAATTGGTATCAATTTCATTGGAGTTGATCAATTGATAATTTGGTTGGGGCAGGATAGGGCTTGTGGGACTACAATAATATACCTCATGGGACCTAATTGAAAACACAAGGAGTTGAGTAAATGAGACAAAAAGAACAAGCCCTGAAAGAGAATGGAATGGCCGCGATCGGAATCGGTGCAATGATCATATTCATTGCCCTGATTTTAGTAGCCGCAGTAGCATCGACAATTATCATCAAAACAGCTGAAGAACTTCAACAGAGAGCTGAAGCAACCGGCGACGATACACGTGACGAAATTAGTGGTAAAATCCAACTGGTTGGCGCATATGTTAGTGATGATAACGCTGCAGGAAACGCTGCAGATGAAATCACACTAATCGTGCAACTCAGTGCCGGTTCAGATACAACACTTCTTTCTAATATGGATTGGTTCATCGTTTGTGATGGTGGTGCAGGTACTTCAGATGTCAACACCGATGACTTTGACGGCGTTGCAACTGATCTTGACGGTACACTACTCACGGTCGGTTCGTCAGTCAATGCCGGTGAAACATTCCTAGTTCCAATTGACACCTCAACAAACTGTCAACCCGGTGTTGGTGACGAACAAGAACTTCGTGTAATCATCGATGGTGGTGGCGAAACTTACGCCCAACTACATTACAATAGCGTAGACAACGGCGACACAATCGTCTGAGCACATCATTCTCCTCCCCCTGTTTATTCAGGGGGTGTGAGATATGTAGAGTGGATAGTATGGGTATATTCAGCAAACTTTTCGGCGGGAAATCCGAAACAGAACTCGTTGAGTCTGAATCATCTCGTCGATTAGAGGCATTGTCAGGACATTACATAGATTCAACTTTAATTCCCGATGAAGCAGTCCCCATCGAAGAGGACGCTTGGACATTAGCACCATCTCCTACTCGTGCAAGAGTGGGTACAACTGGCGCAGAACCAATGATTAAAGAGGAACCAGCACCCCAAGGGGTTGCTGCAATTGACACAAAAGAGATTGAACAAAAAATGGACAACCGCTTCGATAGAATAGAAGCGACCATGGCAATGATGGATGCCAGATTAACCCAGATTCGTGAAACTACAGAAACATCCCACATATTGCCTACAGACACATTAGTTACTGCAGAAGAAGACTCAGAAGAAGACTCAGAAGGGCAACAATCTGACTCAGACGAGGGAGAATCGACATCCATCAGTCAAACAGTGAGTCTATTGGATTTGTATGAAGACCGAGTGGCAGACCTCAATCCCTTTCTTGAACGAAGACCAGGTGATCAAGATGCAGGACTATCGGTAACTACGAGCGAAATTGCCGCGTTATTATTGGATAATTTGTCTGGACCAGCCACCACTACATTTCTTGTCAAAGCGAAGGAAAGTGGAACAATTAGTGCCGCTGAAACCAAAGAATTGGGAGGCCTCATCCAACTCGCCGATCCCGCCGTTAACAACAACGGTGGTGAGCATTTACCACATAGAGAATTACTAATGTTCAATGCAATGATTGAAGCTTGGCGCGTTGCTAAAACCAATGATGAGGGGGCCTGAAATGTGGGTGGCTCCGTTAGTATCGCAGCATTGATTGTTGGAACCACTCTGCTAGGGATTTTTGCCCTAGCGTCACTATCACTTTCAGAAAGTACAAAACAGGCAGCGGAAGCAGGAAGCGAGTCAATCCATGAACCTGAAATTAGATTGATTAATGCTTCAGAGAGTAGTGGTATTGTGAATGTAAATATCACAAACACAGGGTCTGAAACAATTTCTTTCGATCACCTTTGGCTCAGCATTGATGGGGATGCCCCCATTCGTACAAGCAGCCATTACAACCTCACTCTGTCTTTATTCCCTGGTGAAACTCAACATCTTACACTGACTGGAACAGGAGCCAACTCCCCTTCTAGAATTTCAGCAGCTTGTTTCGGGGCCCATTCAGCGGTTGCATTCACATGAGGTGTTATGATGGCTGATGGTGGTGCCAGTGAATTGGTGATGTTGGTAACGGGTTTACTGACGGCAGGAATTGTTGCGAGTTTACTAGTAGCATCATGGGGTAGTTTAGCAGAGATTGTTGGCGATACTCAAACCCAAATCCAAGTCGACTCCAAGACCCGGGCATCATTAGCCAGTGACCCAATGCAGATTGCATGGGATCAGGCGACATGCAATCTCACAATCCATATCCAAAATTCAGGGGAACTCCGCTTGAAGATGGATAATATTGGTGCAATCGTCAATGGGACACCAACATCTGTTTCAGGTTCCCAATTAATTGGTTCTGCAATTGCATGGACAAGTGGTGAAGTAGCAGAATTCTATCTATGCCCTACAGGTTTGAATTTGGCAACAGGACAGGAGACACCCTTGATTATCATTGTTCAAAGTGAGGAATATAGTGGAGATATTTCCGGCAAGCATTCCTTTTCAGAGGTGATTAGAATTGCCTGAAGATATTGGTTTTGATTTTGAGTTAGAAACGGATAGCCTTTCGGATAGTTTGGGAAGATATCTCCCAAGAAGATCATTGTATGTGGTATCAGGAGCAATTGGTGCCGGTAAGAGTTTAATTTCTCAGCGATTAGCTTACGGTTTAGTTGCACATGGTGCGAAGTTGGCTTTAGTTACAACCGAACTAACAACCAGAGGATGGCTTGAACAAGTAGCCAGCCTTGGATACCCACTAAGCGACGCAGCTGAATCCGGACAATTCACATTATTATCCCGATTTGGAGTTATTTCCGACGAAGTTGAAGAGCAAGTGGGAATCGAAGAAATACTCGAGTCAAAACCCCTTCAATCTGCGGATATTTCAATCATAGATTGCGCCTCAACAATCTTACAAAACTCAGAAGTATCAGCAGATGAATTACTGAGTAAGTTACGAAACTTTTGTTCGAAGAACCGGTCATTGATGTTACTCATAGACCCCGATGAAATGGCCCCTGAAGTCACGCGTGCTTTGACATCATCAGCCGAAGTAGTCATTGAAATGAGAACTTCTGAAATCGGAGGGGGGTTGAATCGCACAGTCGCAGTCACCCGATTCCTTCGTGCTGCAGGCCCAGTCCAACCTCGCATCGGCTGGAGAGTAGAACCAGGGATGGGCTTCATCGTAGACATCACTGCGGTCAGTTAGGGTGAGATAAATGGAAGTCGAGGAAGAGGGCGAAGACGGCATATTTGCCAGAGGCGATCTTGACGGAGTTATGAATCGGTATGATCACGTACGAACATGGGTTGAGGATTTTGAAGGGAAGCATGGGGCACGCCCATTCTATTATGGAGATCTAGATAGGGATGCAAGAAAGGATCCAATCAATTTAATCTATCATCTAAGGGGCCCATTATTCGCTCATGTTTACCGGCCACCCGATGACCAAGAGGGTGCAGGAAGCACCCTTTGGTTTGCGATCGAACCACATTTGACCGAAGAAGAGGAAAATATGAAGCAAGAAATTGTTGAAAGGTTACTGAGAGAGGCCCCTAGTGCCCCATCATTCTCCTCAGATGCCGAATTTGAATCGATGCTTGAAGGCATGATTGCCAAACATACCATAGTTTCAAGCGAATCAGCATCACTCACGGATGCTACAACATCAGTTCGCAGATTTTTGGGTTTTGGTGAACCAAAAATTTCTGTAAATGAAAAGCAGTTAGAGCGTCTGACTTACACAATTATCCGCGATCTTGTTCGATCAGGTCCTTTAGAGTCCCTTCTCTCAGATGAAATGCTTGAAGATATTCACGCAATCGGTTTGAGATATATCAGCATGGATCACAAAGTGTTTGGAATGGTAACATCAAATATACGATTTCGAGATAGAGAAATGCTTGAAAGATATCTCCGAGCAATGTCGGAACGAATTGGACGACCTGTGTCCGACAGTAAACCAATTATCGATGGGGCACTTTTGGATGGTAGCAGAATCAATATTGTTTATTCCGATGACGTATCGATGTTGGGATCCTCTTTTACCATTCGTAAATTCGCAGAAGAGACAATTTCAATCACTCAATTGATTCAATGGGGAACAATGTCTGCAGAAGTTGCTGCATATGTGTGGCTGTGCTTGGAGAACGGAATGTCCTTACTGGTGTCTGGAGAGACAGCATCTGGTAAAACAACCACTTTGAATGCCATTCTCCCTTTCATTGACCACAATGTCAAAATTTACTCGGCTGAAGACACACCTGAAGTTAAAGTTCGACATAGATTATGGCAACGTTTAGTGACGAGAGATTCAAAAAACGAGGACTCCCGAGTAGAAATGTTCGATCTCCTGAAAGCAGCTTTGAGAAGTCGACCCAGATACATCATTATTGGTGAGATTCGAGGAGCAGAAGGCGCCACAGCATTCCAAGCGATGCAAACAGGTCACCCAGTGATAGCTACTTTCCACGCATCATCAATTGTGAAAATGATTCAACGTTTCACTGGCGACCCCATCAATGTACCAATGAGATTCTTTGACAATCTAAACTTTGCAATTTTCCAAGAAGTGGTTGAAGCACCAGGTGGAGGAATTGCTCGTAGAATTACTGGAATTGATGAGGTGATTGGTTACAACAAGCATGCAGACGGTGTCCTAACCAGAGGCATGTTTGACTGGGACCCAGTTAGAGATAAGCACTATTTCCGTGGGATGTTCCAATCACATTTGATGGAAAATAAGATGGCTGCTTTGATGGGATTCGAGAATAAGCGTGATATTTACGAAGAGATGGCAAGAAGAAAAGAAGCCCTCCAAAGAATGGTTGATCGCAACCTTACTCACTATGATGATGTGTTCGATTTGCTTGATGTTTATTACCAGCAGGATTGGGAAGCCTTCTCCAAGGCAATCGATATTTGGACACCAATTGGAAGCGAATGAGGGATTATATGAAACGTCTCCCATTATACAAAATCGCAATTAAAAGGTTAGAAATGCCAATTAGCACATATCTACTAACTTATGTCTTGCCTGCTGGGATGACTGGCCTTCTTCTTTCCCTTTTTCTTTTCTTTACATTAGGCTCAATGTTCGTCGGGGCTTCAGGAATATTCCTGCTGGTAATGTTCCCAACACTTGCTCTTACAGCAACTTTAGTTTGGCCCCTAATTCAAGCCGCCCGGCACGCGGTTTTGATTGAGAAAGAAATGCACATGTTCATCACTCGAATGGGAATTCTGAGTATAGGCGAAGTGAACGCACAATCGATGTTCGATATTTTACGACAAATGGGCGATTATGGGGCACTTGCAGAAGAAGTAAAATCCATTGAAACTCTTGTTGAAAAATGGCACACTAGCCTTCCGGAGGCCGCCCGGATTATTGGGCGCCAGAGCGCCTCCCCAATTTGGGGTGATTTTTTGGATCGAATGGCCTTTTCAGTAGAAGCAGGCCAACCAATTGATGAATTCATGAAGGCTGAGCAAAAGACATTTGCAAAGGAATTTGACACACTTTATGATACAAGATTAGAATCCATTGACATGCTTAAGGAAATTTATATCTCATTAACAACAACTGGAATATTTGCAATTGTAGTTTCGGGTATTCACTTGGTATTGTTCGTTACAGATGATTACGGCTCCTCGATTATTGGTATTATGACACGGATTAGATGGGTTTTATTGGCAGCAGTAGTATTCGTCTCTATTCAAGTTGCAATGTTAGCCGCATTCAGGGCAATAGTGCCCGACGACCCAATTTTTGGGCGACATGACTTTGATACAGAATACATCTCGACATTACGACAAATGTGGGTTGCTGCAGGGAGTGCAGCATTACCCATTCTTATTTCTGCAATAGCAGTAATTGTGCTGTATTTTGAAACAATATCGAAATCTTGGGATCAGTATGGATTAGTTCTTGCAGCCTTAATTTTCACACCATTTTTGATTCCAGGTATTACAGCATCTCGTGAAGAAAAGGGAGTAGTCCGAAGAGACGATTCTTACCCAGGTTTCATTCGTGCATTAGGGGGAACAGCACAAGCTAGGGCAGCAGAACCTTCGGCCACAATCAAGGCATTGCGAGGTATTGATTTCGGCTCTTTGAACCAACCAATAGCAGGATTAGAAAGTCGGTTGATGCTTAGAATTGATTCGGAACGCAGTTGGGATTGGTTCTCTGCAGAAGTGAATTCTGCTATGGTTTCAAGATTCAACAGAATTTATCTTGAGGGTGCTCAGTCAAGTGGTGAACCTGCTGCAGTTGCAGATTTGGTCAGTCAAAATACGACAAACCTCCTCTCACTTCGTCGTCGAAGATCACTATCGGCTAGTACGATGCGAGGAGTTGCGTATGGACTTTTAGTGGCAACAATAGTTTCATTCAATATTGCAATCGCAGTAGTCTTCCGCCTTGGAACCGACGTTGCTGGTGTGGCCCAAGGAATGGGCGACATGGACTTCGGCGAAATCACATCAAATGCAGGAGGTCTTGGTTTACCAGTTCTTGAAGAATCTGGTGCAGTTGAACAAAATATTGTTTTGTTCAAAATAATTACATCGATTTTGATTATATTGATGGTTTTGATTTTATCAGCAATTGCAACAAGACTTAGAGGAGGTGGCATTTCATTAGCCTTGGGTCAAATAGCCACGATGATGTGGATTGCTGCAATTGCAAGTTGGCTTACAGTATCCCTTTTGGATGCTACTTTAGGTGCATTTTTCGCTTCTGGATAAAATCACAACTGATTTGAATGATTCCCTCGCCCGACAATCTAAGGAGGAGTGCCTATGTCGCAAATTACCGATGAACTTTCAAGAGTGAGTGATTGGGCAAATGACCTTCCGTATTATGGAAAAATAGGCCTTTGTTTTGGCTTAAGTATCCTTGCCCTCTCTTTTACCAAATACATCGTTATCAAGAAACTAGGTGATTTAGTAAACAAAACTGAAATCGGGTGGGACAATGATTTGTTCAGACCCATATCGATTAGAGCTCTAGCATTTGTCCTCCTTTTCTGTGTGAATGCATCACTAGCATGGATTGACCCTACAAGACTAGAATCCATCATACATTTACTGAATATTTTGTATATTTTCATTCTAACCAGCATGCTTAGCATTACAGTGGGCGTCATAATTCACCCCATTCTAGCATACTTTCATTCTGTTGAAACTGGAGTTGCAGTTACTGGTAGGAACATATTCTTACAGGGCTTTTTGCAACTTATCATTTGGATTGTCGGATTCTTCCTCATTATGAATGAAACAAATGTCGACCTCGGCGGTTTGTTGGCATCATTTGCAGTATTCTCCCTGATTGTCGGTATAGCATTACAACAAACTCTTGGTAACATCCTTAATTCCTTCATGTTGGCTATGGATCGCCCATTCGATGTAGGGGATCG
>JASLKH010000057.1 GCA_030747675.1 Candidatus Thalassarchaeaceae archaeon
GCTTTACGCTCTGCAATAAGGGCTTTTAATGCAGGGGCCAACCTCCGTTTTTCTGATTTTTCATCGGTCGATTTGTATGCTCGTTGAAGTGGGCGGAGAATATCTTCAACTTCAGTCAACATAGTTTGATACTCGCTTTCATCATCATTAGGTGATGATATCAGTTCAACGGTTGGGGTTGCCTCCCTTAGGGCATCCTGTTCAGCCTTGCGCATCACAATAATTTCACGATCTAATTCATGACCGAATCGGTCAGAATATCGTTCCAAAAGACTCCCAATTTCACCGCTACCAATTCGATCAATTGCACCATACATTTGAGGAAGAGATTTTTCGGAACGTCTCTTCCATAAATCTGAGTAACTGTCCGTTTTTTCGTGAGGAACATCGTCCTCATTGTCAGTCGAAGGTTGAGGTTCAGGCACAGCCTCTTTCGGTATTTTTAGGGTGCTTTTCTGTGCAGGAGTAGGGGCTGGCAATGGTGGCGCAGGCAACTCGACAGTTTCCACAGGGAGAGGAGGGGCAGATAACTCAATAGTTTGTACAGGAGGAGGGGGTGATTCTAAAATTGGTTCAGCCTCTACTACATGCTGAACTTCTTCTTTTTCACTACCAACAGGTTCAGTAGGTATTTCCTCTTCCACATCAGCTTCTTCCATTGAATTTGCTTCAACCCATGCCTTAGCCGCATCAGCAAGCTCTCCTTTTGTCAAATAGCGGTTTCCATTGTGGTCGAAGTTTATTGCGTGTTCAAGGAACTCATCTCGTTCACTAATTTCATATTTCGACAAGATTTTGTCCAATACTGTGTCTTTCCAAGAATAATCAGCAACCGTTAGTTCTGAAGAAATGTCCTCTGAATTTTCAACAAGAGGTGCTGGGTCATCAAGAAGTTCCAGTAAATCTTCACTAGAAGATGGTGTTGGCCCAGGAGAATCACTATCCATTTCCCCACCTAAAGCTGCTAGTGAATCAAGTAAATTGGGCGCTTGCTCTGTATCTTCGATAGGGGTTACGCTAGACTCTTCTGGCATTGGTTCTGAAACTGCACTTGCAGGTTCAGATACAGAAGGTGGAGGAGCAACTATTTCTGGCATTGGAGGAGGAGCAGGCATCTCTGGCATTGGAGGAGGAGCTGGCATCTCTGGCATTGCTGGTGGTGGAGGCATAGCGCCTGGCATTACTGGTGGTGGAGGCATAGCGCCTGGCATTGCTGGTGGTGGAGGCATGGCACTTGGCAGGGGTGGCGGTAAAGGCATTCCAGGCATAGGAGGTGGAGGGGGATTTTGATCAGTAGTGGGCGTCAAAGGAGGGGGAGGGGGTAGTGAACCAATACCTTCTGGAGGTGGGGGGCCGCCCGATAGAACACCCTCATCATCTGCTGACACAATACCCACCGTGTTATACTTGACAATGTGCTTGCCTTTAACGTATGCTAAGCACGATTAACTAAGAAGATTGGGGATTGCATCGTAAAATGACTAATTGAGTGGCGATGCCCAGCCTTTTAGGACCAAGAATGTAGCCGTGGCTTCATCAACCTCAATCACCTCACCCTCTGTCAATTTTCCAGTAGATTCGCCTACTCTGTAAACACCATCATTTTTGAGTGCAGTCATTTTTGTTAACTCCCCACCCATTTGCCAAGGCACTGCTTCTGAAAGAGGGTCAAATGGGTTATCAGACTTAGGATCAAGTCGCTCTAACTCAAATTCGACTACTTGGAAACCGGATTTTCCATGCAAACTAGTTGGCCATCTGATTACCCGTTTGATATCGACAGTAACATTCTCATCAGTTTCCCCAGCATTACCTAATACAACTGCTCCATCTCCTTTGACTAATTCCCGAAATGCACGATCATGGATGCCACCAAAAACGGGTTTTAAAATCCCCTTTTTGATACCATCTTCTAGTATTTCACGTCTCTTTTTATCTTGCACCTTTTCTGCTATAGACAAGAGTGTTCCGGACCCACATCGTTTAATTTCACAATCATTGGATTTCATCCTCCTGTCAATAATTGCTTGCAACTCTTTTCGGGCATCTCTGCTATCTGCGGAATCAGAAACTGCCCTATCTAGTTTCGATAATACAGAATGAATACCATCTGTTACTCTACTCTTCCAACTGCAATTAGGTCCTCTAAGCAATGTTTGCACATCAACACCTTCTCCCTTGATGTGAGCCACGAGCTCTCTACGAGCACTAGAGTCAAGGCTCCAAATATCTGGTGAACGATAGTGCAAATGAAAGCCCCTGTGCCCAGAAAATGTCACTTGCAAATGTTCCTCAGAAAAACCGTATTCGGGCTCCAAAAAATCATCCCATAACCTCCAAGCTTGTTCCTGAATGACTTCTAGCATTCGAGGGAAGTCACCATCACTAACACCTGGTAAATGATCACCATCTAAATCAAAAATTAAATCAGCACCACGCCAACCTTTGTCATTCATTTTGCGTTGATTGGGATCTTGATAGTAAGCAGTGCTGTAAAAACAACTTTTTGGACTCTTTCTAATTACATGATTAACAAGATCCTCCTTGGCACGGAATCCTCGGTGCCTTTCAGGGGGGCGCTGATCAAATCCATCAAACATCCACTCTCGCGAACGTAAACGTGGTGGTGTCCAATAATGGTCTAGTGGCATAGTTCGGTAATATTCACCGAATTTGTATGCATATTTAGCCCAACCAACCGCCATGACATCGCCAATAATACCCTACACGCGAAGGCTCTTAATAGGTGCCTAATTCATCCGCAAGCCAGGATTGGGGTTTGTATCTGCAGCAGGTTCCGCTCCAGTTAATTCAAGATAGCACGGGTAGCAAACATATTGTTGCTCTACAGTACACGATTCTCCAAATGTAAGTAGTGTACCACATTTATCGCAAATTGGGCCTAATTCGCCTTTCGTATTCGCCAATCTCGATTTATCGACCATACCAACAAAGCATTGGTATCGAGACTGGCCTATAAGGGTCACTCAACGCGAATATTGAGACCGAATTGGATATATGGACAACGCTTCACGCAGCGCCATGAAGGACAACCAATTGCGTACAATAAGAGTCGGCCATTCACCGGATCCCGATGATGCGTTTATGTTCCACGCGTTGACAACTGGCGCTTTTGAAACACCGGGATATGCCTTTGAGCATGTACTCCTAGACATTGAAACATTGAATCAAAAGGCGCAAAATTGCGAATTTGAAGTGAGTGCAGTCAGTATACATGCATATCCTGAGATATCTTCGGATTATGCGTTGATGAATTGTGGGGCTTCCATGGGGGAAGGGTATGGGCCTATGCTGGTCTCGAAGAAAAAACTCACCCTTGAGGAAGCTTGCAATGGCACAATTGCTGTGCCAGGACTAAAGACAAGCGCATATATGGCACTGCGTTTGGCTTGCGGAGATGTCGATATTGCAGTTGTACCATTTGATGAAATTATACCTCGTATCGAGTCTGGCGAATTCGAATCTGGTGTAATTATACACGAAGGGCAGTTAACTTGGGCCGATCACGATCTTAATTTGTTACTTGACTTAGGAATATGGTGGAATGAAAATAATCAAGGTTGGCCACTTCCTTTAGGAGGGAATGTTGTACGTAGAGATTTAGGTGAAGAAGCCTGCAAGAAGATTTCAGAATGGGTCAAAATGTCCATAGAATATAGTATACGAAACCCAGTTGCCGCATTGGAGTTTGCTATGCAGTGGGGACGAGGGATAGATTCAGAAACAAATAGTAAATTTGTCCAGATGTACGTTAACGAACGGACTATTGACTATGGCGATGATGGGCGAGCAAGCGTTTGTAAGTTTTTGAAAGATGGACAGAATATTGGCTTGATAGATAGCGGATTTTCCACAGAAGAAATAGATTTTGTTGGGGCCTAGTGTTTATTTTGGGGAAGAAAAATTCCACTAACTAGCGAATTTGAATCAGTGATTCCTGCCCCTCCACCGAGTAATTCAAAAAATATTCACGATTTATGTGATACGCTATTCAGATGAGGATTTGATGGTTCGGCATGAAGCTGCCGAGGCATTAGGTGCCATTGGCGATACTACTGCAATGAGCACGTTAGAATTATTCATAGACGATGATCAACCTGTCATTTCTGAGTCATGTGAAGTAGCTATTGATTTTCTCAATTGGGTTCAAAGTAGGAATTTTGAATACTCAGAACGGTGATTTTTTTTCCGCAAGTGCTTTTGATAGCATCTCCTACGGGTCATCAGGGTCGAATCATGTCTAGTGAAAGGTTCGTTACCCAACTTGGTGTCGCACTGATGCTAGTATTGATTCCTGCTTCCGCTTCAGCGAGTACTTTGGTATGGACTGGTTCGACTGAAATATCCACAGGTGATGGGTTGGGTTATGTCGTTCAATATTCGAACTCTGGGAATATATTAGCTAGTTCACACCATAACGAATTGATGTTTATTGATCCTGTTACACTAATTGAAGAATACCATATGTCTCTCGACTGGACAATTGAGGCACTCACCTTTTCAGAGAATGATCAATACTTGGTTGTCGGCATGGAGAGTTTACTACCAAATACGCCGGCGACAGTTGTTTTGCAATTGGTAGAGGGGAAATATCAGCGCATGAAGCATTCTGAGGATGGGATTAATGTTGACCGCCTGAGTTTTGCGCCAGACGGTGTCGTGTATTCTTCAGTAACTGAAGATAACTCGATAACTGAATGGTCTATTTTGAATGGTACTTTCGACTTAGTTGGTATAGATAGAAGCTACCCCGTAGCTCACGATGGAGCAATTACTTGCATGGATCATTCATTAAATTCCGAGCATATTCTTACAGGTGCAGAAGATGGTCTAGTTATTCTTTGGAACAGAAGTGATCAAACCATTTTCAAAGATTGGAACATTGGTTCACCAGTCAAAGATTGTTCCTTTAGTCACGATGGTAGCATGATGTCTTGGCTTAGCGACACATCCATTTCAATCCGTAATTACGATGAGACCCATT
>JASLKH010000058.1 GCA_030747675.1 Candidatus Thalassarchaeaceae archaeon
GAGAAAAGTTGCCAAATACTTCTAAATTCGCCATTGTTTTTTCACTACTTTTGGCAACTTGGGGGACTTGGTCATATGCTATTGATGATGAAAACCTAGAATGGAAGGCAAGTGCAAAGAACTGCGAATGGAATGACAATCTCGGCTGGATTGATTCAGATGGAAATGATTGCACAAATTCCAAGGAGAAATGGGAGGAGGTCGAAGGTCGGTCGGTCCGATCTTGGGTGTTTGGAGCGATATTCATCGCGCTATCTGTTTTCACAACAGAACCTCTCCTCGCAACCACGGCGAATGAAGAAGAATAATTATTCAGGGAGGCGTGCTCGTACTTCCGAACCTGCGAAAGACTTCCCTTTCAGGGCATCTAACGCATGTTGTGCTTTTTCTCGGTGAATCTCGACTATTGTTGCACCTGATTTTTCACTAATTTGACCAATTGCAATATCAGGTAATCTAGCTTCACTTGAGATGAATTCATGCACTGCTAATTTAGTTGATTTGGAAATATCCAAATGAATTGGAACCATTCCGAATACATCGGCGACTTCTCCCCAGTCCTGCTGTTTCCTAACTGGGTCCCTATCAACACCTTCCGGCAAGCTTGGAGGAGGTACTTCCTGAACATCCATGTTCCAAGTAGAAATTATTTTCGTCATATTAGGTGCATCTTCACCACTAACAAAAGACCATGCAACACCTTTTCTCCCCATACGGCCAGTTCTGCCTATTCGATGCACATACGATTCAGAATCTGCTGGAATGTCATAATTAATGACTAGTGTCACACCCTCGACATCTAATCCACGTGCGGCCACATCTGTAGCAACAACGATTCTTGTATTACCTTCACGGAAATCTGAGATTATACGCTCACGCTTATTTTGAGCCATATCTCCATGTAAACCAGTAGATGTGAAGCGGTGTCTATCTAATCGCTCAACAATTAAATCCACCATC
The DNA here is from genome assembly GCA_030747675.1 of Candidatus Thalassarchaeaceae archaeon. Classification (GTDB taxonomy): domain Archaea; phylum Thermoplasmatota; class Poseidoniia; order Poseidoniales; family Thalassarchaeaceae; genus MGIIb-P. The sequence continues at coordinate 961 of JASLKH010000058.1, forward strand.
CGCTTTGTATTTGAGAAAATAATTACTTGATCTTCTTTTGTGAGCGATACTAAAATTCTTCCAAGAACCCACAACTTGTTGGCTCTACCAATTCGAACCATATATTGTTCAATCTCTGGTACTTCAACATCTAAATCATCGCTCATGACATGTTCTGCATCAGAAATGAATTCATTGGCAGCTTCAAGGACTTCTTGGGGGAAGGTGGCGGAAAAAAGTAATGTTTGCTCCCTATTGACCATTCTTTCAAGGCACCAAAGAATGTCTGGGAAGAAACCCATGTCCAGCATACGGTCCGCTTCATCCAAAGCAAAATTAGTGATGTTTTCAAGATTGATATGGCCACGCTTTGTCATGTCGATTACACGACCAGGTGTACCGACAATAATATCGCACCCTGCGTCGAGTTTCGCTGCTTGCTTGTCAACATCAGTTCCACCATAAACTGTCAAAATTTTGAGTCCTTTATTGCCCTGTAACCAACTTATTTCTTCGCCGACCTGCGTTGCAAGTTCACGAGTGGGGCACATGACCAAGGCTTGAACAACCCCCGTTGGATTACAATTTTCAATAATTGGTATTCCAAAAGCAACTGTCTTCCCAGAACCTGTTCTAGCCTGACCTACAACATCCCTCCCTGATCTTGCCAAAGGAATTGCTTCTGCTTGAATCGGCGTGGCAAATTCCCAGCCTTTAGAATCAATTGCTTGTTGTATTTCGTTAGGCAAATCCCACGCTGTGAAGCGAGCGTTTGAAAGGGCATTAGTAGCAGACATTTTGGTCAGCTCAATCAGAAGGTCTCATCTTCGAGTATTTCCTTCTGCAATTCACCCATCCAGTATTTTTCACAGTTATCACGAGTCATTGCACGCCCTGTTTGGCGCACGTGCTCTTTGATGTACTGACGGAACTTGAGTAACTTGGTCCTGTTAACTCCCTTGGGTGTAATTCCATCCCAGAGATTATTGAACTGTTCACGCTTCGTATCGAAGGAATCCTCGGTCATGCTAAATCCTCGGATTCCGGCGACCAAACTCCCCTCTTTAACCGTGCCGCCTCCCCTACGGGGAGACTGGATGCCTACTGAAGTTAGAAATCATCTTCGTCATCAGAACCATAATACAGTTCATCTTGTGTTGGACGACGTGGATTATTTGACTTTGTTTCAGGCCTTTTTTCGCTGGCCTCCGGTTCTTTAAGTCGTGTTGCCGACTCAAGAGCCAATTCAGGGGGTGTGGCCATTGAACCTTCGTCTCGTTCAACTTTTTCAGCAGGAGCCAAGAATGAGTTCTTTTGTTCCTCAGTCCCTTCTAATGATTCATCGACAGTCATCTCTACAAGTATCGATTTGATTTCTTCATCTGTTTCCTGCAATGCTAATTCTGCTGCGATAGTGCGCACTTCCGCTTCAACCAATATTATAGGAAGCATCTTGATGCAATTCAAACGAATATTGCGATCTCTATGTCGTGTCCCGTCCATCAGCAGCCGCTGCATTCTGTAACTAGTTGGATCCATCTTTTTGAAAGCCTTGAGGGCCAATAGCCGAACTTGTTCATCTTCATCGAACAGTGCCATTTCTAAGGCAATTTGAGCGACCTTAGGCGCATGTTCTGCTAACGGAGTTAAGGAACGAGCGGAATTTCGGCGCACTGTGGCAGCTTCATCTTGCAGACACCACCCCACCAAATCCCATAGCGTAGCGGACTTGTGCTTTGTTAGTCGTGGCAGCAAGGCTGATGCTTGTGTCCTTAAATCGACATCTTCCTCTCGAATTAATTCATCAATGTGCATTTCGGCAACTTCAGGCCATACGCTCGCAACTTCTTTCAACGCAATAAATGCATTTTTTCTCCGAGGAGCGTGGGATTCTCGGACTTCTTTACGAAGAGTTTCTTCTGTTGCCGAGGGGAATACTGGAGCGACTGTGATTAAGCACTTTTGTGCCGCCTTTCGTACTGAATCATCGACATCATCCAACAGCTCATGAAGATGTTCAAATAAATTTGTAGATTGCTGTAATGCACAATATGGGAGGCTGTATAAACCAGCAATACGCAAGGTCGAGTCAATATTACCAAGAGCATTTTCAAGTGCATCTTGAGCCGCAGATTGTTCTTTTCCACGGACCCGAGGAAGGGCACGTATTGCATCTACTCGGGTCAACAACTTTTCCTTATCTCTCCAAATTACAGATTCAACTTTTTTTTCACCTTTGGCCAACGGAAGAATTTGGTTGAGAGGTAGGGCATCCCAAGCGCCCTCTCCTGGTCGATAAGCCAAATCGACGCTGGCCTTACGTCTCCTTCCAACTTTCAGAGGCTTTCCCGTTTTGGGATCCCGTGCAATGTAATCACGCATAAAATCGAATCCTGCCTGCATTCCGACCTTTTCAAGGCCTCCGAATATTGGCCCGGATGATTACCATGAAGATGACCTTTGTCCCGTGAGGATGATAAACTATCGAGCATATACTTGTACGTGGGAAATATGCTAGAGGATTCCGACATATCACCTGACTTAGCCAACTTATTGGCACAAACATGGAAATCGTCTTGTGAAGAATCTATTGGCTTGGAAGAAATTTGTAGAATATGGTCGTACGATCTTGGATGGTTTGAAATTCAAAAAGCGATAGAAGTAAGAACGAATCTTATTGAATCGGGATGGCTAGTAACTGAAGGTGAATATATTCGACCTGCTATCGACATTACTGGTATTGATGTGCCATTCACTTGGATGCCTGTAATGAGAATATTGGATAATCCACCACAATTTGTCAAGTCTGCTTCCGAAAATTTGGTTAAGAGGGGGAAAGAACAGGCTGATTTATCAGTTGAAACCATTGAACGAAAAGAACGACCAGTTGACCCTATTGTTGCACACATCAAGAAATTACTTGAAGAGATTTCGAAAATATCTGGTCTTGAAAAGAAGGAAGTTATGCGCCGTGCACAGAGGAAACGCAAAGCATTAGGTCCAGTAACTCTCTGGATGACATTGCTACTCGTTGCTCGTGAACAGAAACTTCCCATGCACCCTATTTTACAAAATATTTCATAGATCCTCGGAGGTTCCATTCTTCGACTGTGAGTCGAGCAAAAGGAACGTTGGAAGAAGAACTAAAGCGAGAATTAGAGAGAAGAATACAGTTATTGCAGTGACAACGCCAAAATCACGAACGACTGGCATTTCAGAAATTAGCAAAACTGCGAATCCACAGATTGTGGTCCCTGCTGACAAAACCAGAGCCACACCTGTTGAAGCATATGTTTCCTTGAGGCCAGCCCACAAATCGTCTTCCTTTTCACGCGTAGCTTCAAATCTCTTCCATACATGGATTGAGTAATCAATTCCTAAGCCAATTGTTAATGCTGTGACCATTACAGTTAGAACATTCCAATTTAGGTGCAACAAAGCCATGGCACCTACAACCCATGTTGCTGCCAGGGCTACTGGCATGACAATAATGAGGGCTGGTCCAATGCGTCGAGTCAATGCAAGTAATACAGTAAATGACACGATTAGACTTATGACTGTGGATTCTAATTGTGATTCAGTAAGGCCATCTAAGACCGCTTGTAAAGCAACCATATCACCAGAAATATGTACTTCTGCATTCACACCTGGCCACTCGGAAAACCGATCTACTGTGTCTGTTAAAGCAACTAAAACCCGCTCTGAATCTTGACTTGTTTCAACTTCAACAAGAATTTCCATGCGGATATACAATATCGAAGGTGTTGGGCCTTCATTGAAAGCAATAACTTTTGAAACACGTTCAGACCAACTTTCACCTGTAAGTGGATCGGATAAAGAATTATTTTGACTCAGATTGAACAATGCCGCTGCAATATCCCCTCCTACGAAATTATCATCTTTAGCAAGTTTTGACTCGGCTATTTTGAGGTGATGTGATTCGCCAAATATAGCGTCTCCTTCAACTGCTTCCAGTAATATTGGGTATGGACCATCATACGCAGGATGTGCTTTTGTCCCAGTAGAATGGGGGGCGACGACCCCCTGTGTTGATGCAAGCCAAGTATCTAGAAAACCCAAAGCATTCAAAAATTGACCATTATCTGGTATTGATGTAGCATCAGTTTCAGGCTCCATCAAAATGTACACAGGTTTCCATCCGGCTGCATCGTAGGAGTCATACAATTCCGTTCGGCCCTGCATGACATCCATATCTTCATCAAGGAAGTCTGTCAAATCAAATTCTGTTTCTAAACGTGCAACTGCGAAGATTATTGACCCAACTGTTAACAATGCAACTAAACCAATTACCTTTGCCTGATGGCTTCGCTGAATTTGGACCATGCCATCACTGAATTTACCGAAGCGGGCCCACTCCCTTCCTCGTTCATGATCCTCAACATCTCGTTCCATGAATACATGAAGAGCACCAACCAAAACAGTAGAAGAAACAAATGCGCAGAAAACACCGAAGGCCAAAGCAAAACCGAATGTTCTTAATGGGGGGAGTGGAGACACGATGTTGGCGATGAAAGCGGCCATGGTCGTAATTACACCAAGCGTTAGAGCGACTTTTAATGTGTCAAAACCACGCAACCACGCATTCCCTGGAGACATACCGTCTGCACGGAAATTATTGTACTGCCTTTGCAAATGAATGCTGTAATCAATTCCCAAACCGAGTACGACTGGGGCGACTGCTACTTCAAGAACAGAGAATTCAACACCAACAAGTGCCATTCCACCGTAAGTCCAAACTAGTGCTGCAGATAAGCCAACCAAGGGAAATGCAACTCCCCGTGCTGAGCGGAATGCTATTGCGAGAAGAATTACGACTACGATTAATGCCCCAACAATAAGCATTGCAAGTTCACCAAGAGTCCCTTTATTGATGTCGTAACTCATCAAATCTAAACTTGTAGAATGGAAATCAAGTGTTGTGTTATCTGATGCTTTGTCAAGATTATCTCGAATAATACTCTGATATATTTGTCGCTGTACGTCGTCCAAATTTGGAGATATCATCAACACCCATAATGTACTACTTGCAGACGGTGATGCATCGCCCGAATAATTTTCTCGATCCTGTAAGTATTCGCAGATGGGGTCGTAATTCAAATCATTATGTAACAGACTGTCTTGAATGAATGAACCTGCTGACAGTGCTCGATCATCACTCAAAGCATCACCGCAAATTGTATCTTGCTCTAAAATTCCATCTGCCAATTCCGCCCAAGAATTGTAATCCGAAAGAGTAGTTCCATTCGCATCTGATTCATCTAAAGCGAATTGAAGAATATTGGGTGCCGCGATTACGGATTCAATGTAATTTCCACCTTCCTCGGAATCAGTTATCAGTTCATCAAGCACTGATTGTTGAATTTGTAAACTTTCTATACTAAGGGCATTTGAATCTAATTCATTATCAACAGTGATGTGAATAAACATGGGCCGGGATTCGGAAGGGAAATGTGCAGACATTCTATCCTCAGCTGATTGGGCTTCAGTTTCTGGTGAAAAGGCAGATAAATCTGTATCAAACGTAGGTAGCGGATACAATTGAATACCAAGGGCAAGGGTCAGTGCTATAGAAATTAGTAGAATCGGTAGGGCTGCGCGCTCAAACGAATCAGCCTCGACAAGTGTCACCGAGGTCGTATCGTCTCCACGCATTGCTCATGCGATTGCATTTCAATTGATAAGCAGAGGGGCGAACAATCCACCGAAAGTTGGTAGTTAATTGACTGAAATTTTTCTTCACACATTGGCGAGCGGGCGTTGAAAGGCTCAAAAGGGAGAGGTCAGTCGGCGGTTCGGTCATCATGGCGATAAAGGTACTACTGGACGAAGGACAAGAACTGCGCATACGCATTACTGGTGAGAGCCACACGGCTTTGCAACTATTCCGTTCCAGACTCAATGATCACAAAGATGTTGACTATGCAAATTACTTCATTGGCCATCCTGAACTCGATGAGCCTGAATTCTACCTCCGAGTTAATAAAGGCAAAAACCCCTCGAAAATTTTGCAGACACTATGCAAAGACATAACAAAAGAATTTGATGGCCTAACTCTACCCAAGTAGGGTGATTGAATGACTCCCGCGGAAGTCGCGGCTGCTTGTGGCCTGACTGGGTACGCTTGCGAAGGTGAAGGGATTGGAGGGTTATTGAAAACCCGTTTTGAAGATTTCAGAGTCGAAGAAGTAGGTTCACCTCCAGCATTGGATAAAAAAGGACGGTTTACTGTTGTCAAAGTCACACTAACGAATTGGGAAACAAATCGTTTTTTTGGTAAATTAGCTAGAAATTTGGGTATTTCGAAAAATCGAATCTGGTTTAGTGGAACGAAAGATAAGCGGGCAGTCACAACTCAATTGGTGGTGATTGATGCCCCACAAAATAAAGTTGCTGAAATTGATATGCCTGATGCTGAAATTGAAATTCTTGGGCGCAGCCATCAGAAATTGAAATTCGGAGACCATACTGGTAATCGATTCACAATCACAGTAAGAGGTTGTGCTGATGCAGATGGAAATCCCTTGGACGCAAAAACGGCAATCGAAAGAGTCAATTCATTATTTGAGGGGATGCAAGAACGTTTGGGGAAAAATAGATTTCCAAATTGGATTGGACCTCAACGATTTGGTGCGACTCGCCCTGTTACGCCTGTTGTAGGGCGAGCAGTGGTTAATGACGAATGGGAAAATGCTGTGAATGAATACCTTGGCATGGCAGGATTGAATCAAACGGAAGAGGTTGAAAAATTCAGGGAAACATGGCGTAATTCAAAAGATGTTGAAAAATGTTTAGAAATAATTCCAAAACATCTCGGATTTGAAAGGGATCTCTTGAACCATCTTCAAAGGCGCCCTGGTGACTGGATTGGGGCTTTTAAGAAACTTCCAAAATCATTGCAAATTATGACTGTGCATAGTTTGCAATCACAAGTATTCAATCGAATTATCGGAGCACGGTTGTCCGCTGGATTAACGCTTTCATCACCAGTAGAAGGAGACGTTGTAGGAATTATACAGGATAGCGGTAAAATTGACATGGGTAAATTAGCCGAAGTTGAAGAAGAAATAATCGAACGAATGATTCGGAATTGCAAGCTCGGACGGTTGGCTGTCACGGGAGCTCTACCTGGTTCTGAGAGTATATTTTCCAATGGGAAACCTGGACTAATTGAAAAAGAAGTACTCGAAAAAATGGACCTCGCTAGTCAGGACTGGATTGTCGATGGAATTCCTAGGCTAACATCAAAAGGAAGTCGCCGGCCTTTGACGGTACCATTTTTTGACTTCAGTGTAGAAGAAGCCGGTTTCATTGAAGCATCTAGACTTTCCAGTAGAATGGAAGAAGGACCCAGAGAGGGTGAATTGTGGAATCAAGAAGGCTGTAGCATCAGATTAAGGTTCACTCTTCCGAGTGGAACCTATGCGACTGTATTAATGCGGGAATTTATGCGCGCACCATTGTCGCAGTATTGACTAAAGGCGCCCGATTTCCAGCACTTCTACTTCGCCGACGCCTGATATTGCACGAATTGCATCTTCAAAGATATCGACTGTTCCATCCCCTTCCTGAATTACACAGTGTGCTTCAACAAACTTCAACCCGAAAGCAAGCGGCTTAGTTTCTACCATTTGGACTTCACCAACTTCACTCGCCAATGATTTCATTGAGTTAGCAATTTTATCTGCATCTGCATCATCCACATCAGGATTACACATGATTTTGTATTTGACTGCAACCTCTCCCATTAAAATCACCTAATTAGGGGCCTTGGAATTGACATTCCTTGTTTTCGCAAAAATAAATCACTGCTTGATTACGGCAGAGCTCAGAACGACCAATTGGTTCACCACAAGATGGGCAGGGGAATGATGTGCTCTTTCCACCCGTAAGTGGGACGCCTGAGGCTGAGCATTTTTTCGCGCGCTTCTGCATGATTTACCCTCTAGCGGCCCGGCGACCAACTCCTCCTTAATATGGTTGACCGAAAGGCAATGATTTGTGAATTCATGAATTTAAGACTGTTAGATACCCATCTCGACCTGTTGAAACTATCTTTTGACCTCGATATAATCTGCACCAGCCATTCTCTATTACTATGGTGTCGCCATTTTGAATTGAATCTGCTTGTCTGCCCCACAGGACAAGTCCAACGCATCCAGTTTGATCCCGGCCAGAGGCTGCAGAGAGGATACCTTTCCAGCTACGGGACTTTACAGTCCGGGCGGGATATTTATGGAAAACTACTAACTCAATTCGATCTACTCTTTGCCGAGACTTCAAACTAGTAACTGTTGTTACAATATGAGATTTTGATTGATTTGAGATATTTTTCCTGCACAATCTACCATTGATGGGCCCTACGAGTGAATGACGGGAGTCTCCGCGTACTTGCGCTGCACTCATCCCAACTGCCATCGTTCTGCCACCTTGAGCAATAGAAACAAACGTCCAGTGTACACTAGGTTTCCCTAGGGAGTTAAGTGAAAGTGAAAGTGCTAATCTTTCTTACGAACTATTCTAAAACCAGTTTTAGCTGGCTTTTCATCGTCCTCAACATCACTTCCATCCTGAATGATTCCTGTAGATTCCAAGTGTATCTCTAATTCTCTGGTGACAGATATTCCACGCGATTTTTTCTTTGACTTTGGAAGTTGATTTTTACATACAAGATATACTTCTGAAGACGAGTTCCGGGAAGCATCAGGGGAGAAACGTTGCACCCGTGAAAAGCGATTTTTTGCTGCATTAACAATCCCTTCAATTCCTGTTCCTTGGAAAATTTTTGTCACGAATGAACCCCCTGGTGCGAGTAAAGGTAATGTGAAATCGAATACCATCGCAACTAATTCCAAGGATATGGCTTGATCGCGGTCATATTGCCCTGTAAGGCTGGGAGAAATATCACTGACTATTGAATTGAATAAACGGCGTCCCTTTCCTGATGGAATTGGGAGGTGTTCACCATTTACACATTCCCCTTCATTAAGCAATTCAGCGATTCGATCTTGTGTATCTGGATTTTTGATATCACCAGTCAGTAAATGGGCACCGTCAATAGGTGCAGAGGCAAGCAAATCTACGCCTATCACAAGGCCCTCTGATCCAGTGGTTTCAACCGCAATTTGAGTCCATCCACCAGGGTGACAGCCCACATCAAGTACTAAGTCTCCTTCTCTGATGACTTCAAACCGATTTTGAATCTGTTGAAGTTTGAATGCAGATCTGGCTCGATATCCCTTCGAACGGGCTTGTTTTCGCCAAGTATCTCGTTGATGGGCCTGAAACCAACGCTTGCTCAACACACTCACCCAACCCTCGGCCGTGACATCGATATGTAAATGAGACCCGAAGAAAGCGATTATTTCATGCGGACTGTGGTGTTGGTTGCGTTAGCCACTGTTTTACTAACTCCATTTGCGAGTAGTACAAATGGTACCCAACCAAATTCAGAAAGGGAAGTCACAGGAGGGCATGCAATCCTAATGGAACACTATACTGCCACATGGTGTGATTCATGTGCAGAAATCGATCCATGGATCACAGATTTCACCGATACACACCGTGGACGCGTTTACAGAATTGCGTTACATCCAAATGATCATGATCCATTTGGTACTCTCGCTACCCATCAAAGAGTTTTCATGAAAAATGCTGGTAACCAAACACCATTGCCGACAATTTGGTTTGATGGTGGAGATGAATTGCAAGGGGTCATGACCTACTCACAG
>JASLKH010000059.1 GCA_030747675.1 Candidatus Thalassarchaeaceae archaeon
AACCAGCTCTACACCCATTCGCTGCATCTTGTCATGCACCAAATCACAGGCCCCATAACACGGATCTGCAGCGAGGACAATTTTAGCCGTAGTTTCTTCTTCTATAGCATCCATCATGTCCAAGGCTTGCATCTTCAAACCTTCAGGAACTTGAAGTGCAACTAATCGGTTATCATTCGATTTTATCCTCTCAATTAATTCATTCAGTTGAAAATCGTGTCGATCCATATCCAAACTATCACCTCATTCCAATAAAACGATTTTATCTCCTGCCATACGCAACTGAACTAGACTAGAAAGTGCCCATCCATACTTCTTTCGAAGTCTTTCCATGCCATCACCTTTTTCAAAAACGATTTGGACTCCAGCAATAATTGCTCCAATATCCTCTAATGTGGATAATATGGGTTCCAAGGTACCACCTGTACTTACAACATCATCGACAACTAATACGCGCTCTCCAGATTGAATGTCATTCAGATAAATTTCTCCTTTAGAATACCCGGTACTCTGGCCTATTTCCACTTCCCCGGGGAGCCCATATGACCGTTTTCTAGCAATAATCAAAGGTTTACCGCTACTAAACGATAATGCCGCTGCCAGAGGAATTCCCATAGCCTCAATCCCTAATATTATGTCTACAGTATTCCAATTGACATCTTCTGAGATTAAATCATGAGCAGCACGCAAAATATCTGAACTTTGTCGAGGAACACCATCAGTTAATGGGTGGACAAAATATGCATATTCACCTTTCATAACAACAGGAGCGTCAATTACACTTTGACGCAATCGTTTGACATTGTCCTCCATGGGACTTGCCTCTCTTCAGATCAATCCCTTGAGGTGATCATGTCCTTTTACAACACGGGTTGAGCACGGACTTGGGAATTTCATGGTCGCCTTTCGCATTGCATCCTTTGCGGCTAAGAAATATTCAGGGGTTGTAGAAATAGTCATGACAGAAGTCCCTCTTTTGCAACGAGCAGCAGTTCCAACATTTTTCCCGAAAGCACAGCGCATACCTTGTGAAACACGGTCGGCACCTGCCCCTGTCGCCTGCTTGTTCTCTCGCAAAATGTGGTGCGGGTAAACTTTGATTCGGAGTGCATAACCCTCTTGTCCGGCAGCAGCACGAATTGTAGCGTTGGAAATTACTCTGGCAGCTTCAAGTGCCGTGTGGCGGATTTGACACGATTCGTCGACGGTTAATTCTAGAACCACGGGAAATTCATTTGCTTCAGCAGCCTTTCTGTTTCCCATGTGGAACCTCAGAATTCTGTTGTTCGGTACACCACCTGTATACTTACGACGAGTGTAAGCTTGTCCTTTCAGTCGGCGATACATCTTCGCTGGTTTGCGTGCCATTAGACTCCCTCGCAGGCCGCCGACCCGAATTCCGTATTTAACACTGCTCGGCCACCTACGGTGGCGTAGACCCCCTATTCTTCAGGCATGTTTATTCAACTCGGTCTAACCCACGTGTTCTGTGTCAGAAGTCTTGACCCGTATTTTTGGATTCATCGATTCACCTGAAGAGAGGCCCTGGGTGGCCATGGGCGCCTTCGCAATTTTTGTCATGTTAGGTTGCCTTTGGATACATCAAGCACAGGTTTTACCGGGGGTTTCTTCTACTGAAACGGGTCTAAAAAGCACTATAATCGATATGAAATGGAATGCTGAAGGAACTGAGGCCTTGGCCTTGGTTTCTTCTGATTCTAATTTTGAGTTAATGTTGCGAAGTGCGAATGGAGATTGGAGTTCGATCGATTGTCAATGCAATCCACTTTCGATCGGTGGCTCGACGAATTCTTGGGTAGTTGGGGGCGAAAACGGTTGGTTTGGTCACATGTCGCCAGAATCTCAAAATCTGATGCCAAGGTCACTTGAATGGCCCGGAGTTGCGCCAGATATTATCTCACTTGATGGAGATATTTCTTCAGGTTGGATGATTGTTGAAGGTGGGAACGGAATAAGATCAGTCCAAACTTGGAACTCACTACAGGTCAGTAATTCTTCCACATCTCCACTTGAGTCAGTTATTTTGACTGAAATTGAGGCTATTTCATCAGGCGCACTAATTATTGGATACGATTTATCGGCCGGAAATCCAGCTGATGGCCCTACTGCTGAAGTTTTAATTGCAGCTACTAGCACACTAGAATCTCCCCAGTTAGATCTTTTGCACCTTGGGGCAGGTTCAATATTACATACAATAATCCCAATTTATAATGGACCCTGGGCGTCAACATTTGTAGCCATAGTGGCTGGTGGTGACTCGGTCTATGGAGTTCAGATGGATCATTCAGTGCACAGGATACCGGGAGCATCAGGTTCTGAAACAATTGCAATGGATGACAATGGTGCTTTGTGGATGAGCGAGGGATCAAACGTTGAAACATTTGGAATGGGTGATTCAGAATCACAGAATGTTGTTTTACCCGAAAATGTAGATATAGATACATCTTTTTCAGCGGGAGAAAATATAGTAATGCTTTCATCTGACGGTTCAGTTCGTATTACAATTGACCCCTCAGCACAGCATTCGGTATTGCAAAGCTTACAATTATTAGGTGATTTGATTTTGATATTAATTTTAATTGCATTTGCTGGATTTGGTGGATTTTCACTATTGAACAAGCATGAAGTCATTTGAATATTTGATTATTGCAAAAATCAACGTTCACTACGTGAACGTCCGTGTTGTTCTTAGGCCCCCCCCTAACTTGGGAACCTGTTCGTCCGCTACGATGATGACATGGAGATGAGTAAATGGCCAAGGGACCGAGTATGCTAGAGCAGTATGCTGAGATCAAGGCCGAGCATTCTGACACGGTGCTATTTTTCAGAATGGGGGACTTTTATGAGATGTTTTATGATGATGCAGTTGTTGCATCAGAGGTTCTTGGAATTACTCTGACTAGTCGCGATAAAAATAGTGATTCACCTGTACCAATGGCTGGAGTGCCGTGGCATTCAGTGGAGGGTTACTTGCAACGTATGCTTCGTGCAGGATACAAAGTGACCTTATGTGAACAAGCCGAAGAGTTACGCCCCGGAGAAAAAATACTTCGTAGAGTCGTTACTCGTGTATACACCCCTGGGTCATTGTATGAAGAGGAATTAATTGGTGAAGATGGTAGTGCATTACTGGCGTCCTTAGTCCTCAAAGGGGACTCTCTCGGAATTGCTGTAATCGATCCATCTAGTGGTCGTGCATCCTCAACAGAGTATGAAGGGCCAGGACGATTTGAGCGTATGAGGGATGAAATTCTTCGCTGGAATCCTCGTGAAATTGTGATGTCTGGTCGTGATGCTAAGCATGATGATATTATGCGAATATTCAGAGAAATTGATGGTTTACTCCTTAGTATCCATGATTTGCCAAGTAAAGGGAGACTGGAAACATTACGCAAGGTCCTACAATTGAGTGATTTAGGAAGTCTTGATCTTGATAGTCGACCATTAGCTATGGAGGCTGCAGGTTTGGCTACAGCCTACCTTTCAAAATTACATCTTGTCGATGCTGTACCTCTTCGGGAGATAAATCTCGGAGTTGACTCATCTCATATGTTGCTCGATCAAACAACACTCCGAAATTTGGAATTAATTCACACATTATCTGGTGAAAAAGTTGGTAGTTTGATGCATTCAATTGATTCAACTCAGACCTGGATGGGCCGCAGGCTTCTCAAAGAATGGTTGTTGAGGCCATTGATGAATCCAAGTTCAATTGCAGAACGACATAGTGCTGTATCAAGTTTAGTGAATGCCAGTCGCCGTCTCCGTGAAATCCGCGCATCATTAAAGGCAATGCGTGATCTTGAACGTTTGGCAACACGTCTTGCATATAACCGAGTTAATGGTAGAGATTTACTGGCAATATCTGATTGTCTTTCTCGAATGCCATCCTTACAAGCAATTCTGACCGAATCCGAAGAACCCTTGTTGAATAATTGTGCTGAAGATTTGACTGCCTTGGAACCGTTGAAAGAGAGTATTGTAAATTCATTATTTGATGAACAACCTGTTTTAATTAGAGAAGGAGGGATGTTCCGTAAAGGGTATGACGCAAAACTCGATAGTTTACGAGAAAAAGCAGAGAAGGGTACATCGTGGTTGTCAGAATTTGAAAAGAAAGAGCGTGAAAGATTAGAGATACCGAGCCTCAAAGTTAGATTTAATCGCCAGTTTGGTTACTTTATTGAAGTAACAAAAACACATCTTGACAAAGTACCAGAGGATTGGATTCGTCGTCAAACTATGACCAACGCAGAGCGTTATATTACGGAAGAATTGAAGGAATGGGAAGATATAATTCTAAATGCAGGAAGTCGGGCGAATGAGATTGAGTATCGCTTATTTTGTACATTACGTGATGAAGTAAAAGCATCTTCAATGGTACTTTCTTCAATTGCTCGTAAAGTATCGACAATCGATGTTCTGGCATCATTTGCACACCATGCCCGATTACGTTCTTGGAGTCGTCCAGAAATAGTTGAAGATAGTAGATTAGATATTTCGGGTGCACGTCACCCTGTTTTGGAAACAGATGGCCGTTTCGTACCAAATGACGTTAAATTCGATAAAAAGCGTAGATTTTTATTGTTAACAGGTCCAAATATGGGGGGTAAATCCACTTACCTTCGAACAACCGCATTAATTACTATTTTAGCTCAAGCAGGATCCTATGTACCTGCTAATAGGGCTAGAATTGGTTTAGTTGATCGAGTATTCACTAGGGTGGGTGCCCATGATGACTTACGGAGAGGGCGTTCGACATTTATGATGGAAATGATCGAAGTAGCTCACATTTTACGTAGAGCAACTCCAAAATCTCTAGTTCTATTAGATGAAATTGGTAGGGGGACTTCAACCTTTGATGGCTTGGCAATTGCTTGGTCCGTTACTGAAGATATTACCAAAAGAATCACTTGTAGAACCCTTTTTGCGACACATTATCACCAATTAGTTGGTCTTGAAGAAGCGACACATGGTTTGGTAAATATTCACGTACAGGTTGCGGATTCAGGTGGTGAAATCACATTCTTGCATACGGTTGCTGAAGGGCCTTGTGACGATTCGTATGGTGTCCAAGTGGCATCATTGGCGGGTTTACCTCCAGAGGTAGTATCTAGGGCCCGTGATTTGTTGGTTTTCCTCGAAAGTCAAGCAACAGGTGCTCGGGCTGGAAAAGGGAATTCCCCACTGGCTCGTGATTCTGGGCAATCTAGCCTTTTTGGTTGGCATTTGCCCAAGCAAGAATTAGATATTGGAATTACAGATGTAAAGCCGAAGGAATCCAAAAATTATGATGCTTTATCTGCATTAGAAAGGTCTGTAATTCAACGTCTTTCCGAAGCAGATCCGGACATGATGAGCCCAAGAGATGCAATGGATTTGTTGTATGAATTGAGAGTCCTTATGCGTGGCACCCATGAATGGTTGGAGGAGTGAAAATGGTCATTTCTACTGATTCTAGACGCCCAATATTGCAGTTGGATGATGCCACTATAGGGTATATCGCAGCAGGAGAGGTCGTCGAAAGGCCGGCCCAAGTTGTAAAAGAATTAGTTGAGAATAGTATCGACGCCCACCCTACTCGAATTCGAATCGAAATAGATCGAGGTGGTTTTGATCGAATCGCTGTAATCGATGATGGAAATGGAATACCAGCGACAGAACTCGAGCTTGCAGTCACTCGACATGCCACGAGTAAATTGCTAAATGTTGATGATCTTGCAGCCATACACACACTTGGTTTCAGGGGAGAAGCATTAGCCAGTATTGGAATGGTCAGTAGCCTTACTGTGTCCAGTCGTCCTGCTTTAGCAGACGGGATGAAAATTTCTGTGGAATGCGGCGAAAGGAAAGAATTGGAAGCAATAGGGATTGCCCCAGGCACTCTAATTGAAGTTAGGAACATATTCGCTAACCTCCCTGCACGTCTTTCATTTCAAAAACGCCCATCTACTGAAACTGCTTCCATTGTCGATATAGTGGTTTCACAGGCACTTTGCAACCCAAAGGTTGGATTTTCAGTAGTTGTTGATGGAAGAAATGTCCTTGAAACACCACCTGGGAATAACATGGAAGATCGATTATTTGATCTTCTGGGATCTCCTGCTGAACGTTTGATTCCATTGATTTCTTCCGAGGAAGATTCCGCAGCCCCTGGTAGTGAAAGGTGGAATGGTTGGGTTTCTCCTCCTGATCTCACTCGCGCAAAGAGTGATGAAATCCATATCATAATCAATGGCCGTCCTGTGGCTCCATCTCCGTTTGTTCAAGCCATCCGTCGAGGATATCACACACGATTGATGGTTGGTAGAAACCCGATTTGTGTATTGAATTTACAATTGCCACCTGATGAAGTTGATGTCAATGTCCATCCTACAAAAAGGGAAGTCAGACTAAAAAATTCTTGGAGAGTGTTGGAACGATTGGAAAGAGCTATCAAACACACATTGCTTAGTATACCAACTGGTTCTATGAAGCCAGATTCAACGCCAATAGAATCGGTAGTTAATTCTGTTTCGTCCCCAGTTAATTCAGACAACACATTTCCATCTTGGACAAAGTCCGCACAATCTAGAATAACATATCTTGGCCCCTTAGATAACAAGAAAGTTAAAGCAGAAAATCCTGTAAGTGAGTCCCCACTTACTCAGGCGACTTTGCCACATTTAGGGGTGTCTAAAATATCTCCAGCACTTTCTAGTGCTGAGCGTGATTTACACAGATGGTGCACAGGTGAAGGTAGTGTTTCTCCAACCGAAGAGCCTGAATGTAGCCCTCTGGATTTACAAGTTACAGATGTACCCAAAATGACACCCCTTTCACAATTTGCAGATTCCTATATTTTGGCTCAAGGTAATGATGAGTTATTCATCATCGATCAACATGCATTGCATGAAAGAATTCGGTATGAGCGATTACGTAATGACATGACATCTTGGGAATGTCAGACTTTAATGACACCTTTACAATTGTCAATTTCTCCTGCAAAATCTGAATCCCTTCGAAATAGTTTGGATAAATTTGATGCTATTGGTTTCAAATTTGAAATTGGTCCAACAATTTCAATTTCAGCAATCCCATTGATTTTACTTGGAAGTGACCGCGTTGAATCTTTTGTTGAAGATGTCATTGACGAGATTGAATCAGGTTCACAGCGTTTACATTCAGTGGAATCACTTTCAGATGAAGTTGCTTTCATGAAATCTTGTAGGGGGGCAGTTAAGGCAAATCAAGCACTTTCTCTGCCTGAGATGAAACGATTAATTTCTGATATGCGTACAATTGAAAACCCTTGGGCTTGCGTCCATGGGCGTCCGACGGTTTTACGTATATCATTGGATAAATTAGATGGTCACTTTGGTCGGCACGGCTAATTTCGAACATTTTTGATGTTGACTCCAATTTCCGTTAAATTGGCAATAAAATTCGGATCTGAAATTTGGTGCAGTTTCGCCCCTTCTATCTTCCCTCCTACCTTTGTAGCTAAAATTACTGCAGTCATTTGGCACCTGTGATCACCATACGTTTTGACATATTTAGCAGGTCTGATTGGTATTTGTTCCCCTTGAATTTCTAATCCATCTTGATGAGCGACCACTTTTAGACCAAAGTTAGTTAGAAGTTTCAAAGTACTCGTAATCCGAGCAGATTCCTTGAATTGGGCGTGATGGGCTCCTGTAATTTTACCACCACCTCCAATAGCCATTATTGCTGCAAGTGGTGTAATCAAATCATTAGCATCTCGAAGATTAACCTCATTGTATTCTTGCAAATTCAATCCAAGTATTATTCCCGAACCAATAGTATCTTCATTCTTAATTTTTGGAAAAATAACTTCTATTCCATGTAAAATCTGGAATAAAATTGCAAAAGAAATATGGCTAGAATCTTTAGGAATCACAATATTTTTTGGAGGTTTACAGTTGAAAGGTTTGAGGTTTTTTTCACCTAGAATATTCTTTGAACCGCATTTTTTTGCCAATTCAAATGAGAGGGCAGCATGCTCTCGACTTACGAGTTCACCTGCGATGTCTAGTTGTAAATCTCCATCCATTGCAGGCATTGATAGCAATAATGAGGAAAGGTGCTGACTTGTTTTACTTACATTCAATTTAACTGCACCTGGAATCAAAGGACCCTGTATTACAATTGGGAAAATATTTTCATCAGTGCCATGTTTTATTCTAAATCCCACTTCCTTGAGTTCTTTCCAGAATTTCGGGCTCCCCCTCTTTCTTAATGTTTGATCACCATCTAATGTAATGGGCTCTCCAATTCTTGTAACAGCAATCGTAAGTAATCTCAAGGTTGTACCTGAATTTTCACAATTAATCACTTGCATTGGATTTCTGAAACCATTTATCCCCACGGCTTCAACTACAAGTTCATCATATTTCTTTTCAATTCGCACCCCAATCTTGCTAATCGCCTTAAGCATTGAAATCGCATCTAAACCCGCTCCTTGAGTCCCGGATATAGTGAATAATTCACCCTTAGGTCCTTGTGAAGTCAATAGTAACCATCGGATGATGTGGCTTTTCGATGGAGGCAATTTCCAATTTACTGATTCCGTGGGATTCCAAATTTTGATATTCAGTAATAAATTTGAGTGAATAATCGGCTCATCATCCCCTCTTTGAGTTGGCTTCTCAAATTCTTCCACATGGATGCGAGGCCGATATTACTCATCAGTTCGTCGCAGGTAAAGGTACGGATGCAAGACTGGTTGAACTTGAACCTGTACTGGATCGCATTTCAAATTTCCACTCTCCATTAAGAGTTCCAGCCTGAGTTGCATTGATTACGAAATAATCACCACGATTAACTGTATATGATGCATCACGGTCATGGAATGTAATCATGCCCCCAATTGCACCATAGACATCAGCATCACTAGCATTCCCAGTAATTGTTGAGGCATTTTCTCCAGCAGGTGGCCTCAGTGCAAATGAAATCTGAGATGTATACAAATTCTCAGATAAATCAGTAATGCGCACTACTTGAAATCCATTATCAAGGGCTTGTACACTTACTGAAGCATAGGGCCTTCCCTTTTCAGGAACACCAATTGCATCATCAACCATTAAGTATACTGCACTTGCCAATAATACGGTGATGGCCATCAAAAGGACAGTTGCAATGACTGGGCTGACGGCCTCATCTTCACCCTCTCTTGCGTCCCGCATACTCCGTGATGGTATGCCTCATACTGTAAATACACCGGAAAAGAAGCAGTAAAAAAACGCAGAAGCAGGGAAATTTATTCCTGCGAAATCACACTTTTGTTTCGCGATTCTTCAATCGAAGACCCTTGTAACTGCACTTTCTGCAACGAGATGCACGCAATCCATTGCGAGCATTACACTTCATGCAGACCTTTACAGCCAACAGTCGTGCTTCAGCTTCTGGAAAGCGTGCCATATTCTCGCCGACCTCCTTCCCCTATTTAATCGGCGTGGAAATCAAACACTCTGTGGAGGGTGCGACAACCGTCATTGTCATGGGGGTGACTTGTTTCGCAGGTACGGGCTGAACATGAGACTTCATCGCCTTCCCGGGATACATCATGATTCTTCATGCATCATTGTTTCTGGAAGTGAGGCTACTTGTATTGTCGATCCAGGTACTACGTGGTATCAAGCAAACCTGGTTGAGAGGCTTAAGCCATACATCCTTGATAGGTCTCCTCTAACCTCTATTTTGTTAACTCATCGCCACTATGATAGTTGTGGAGCCGCTCCTTATTTGGCTGAAGAGTATAATGCAATAATACGAATTCATTCCGAAGGAATTCCTTCATTATCAGGCGGTGATATGTTCACAACATGGGCGAATAGATATGGTTCAGATATGCCAATTATTGATGCTGAAGGGATGGTAGAGGGTGAGATTATATCCCTTGGAGATGTTAGTCTTCAAGTAATTCATACTCCTGGGCACACATCAGATTCGTGTTCATTTTTCATTCCAGAAAAAAAGGCAATAATTTGTGGAGATTTGATTCCTGCCGCTGGACACCCCGTGCGGGCAGATATGCCCACAGGAGTTTTGACTGAACTACAGGAAAGCCTTGTCAAAGTTATGGATTTAAAACCTGAAATGATTATTTGTGGACGAGATGAGGCTATTATTGGTTCTGAACTGTGCTATGCAGTAGTATCAAAGCACATGCATTCAGTTGAAACCCGAATTGAAAACAAAGGAATGCTTCCTACAGACTGGCCTAAACCTGCAGAAACTTGCCATTGGCTCACACCTTCGCCTGCCTGGGACTTCGATTGATGAGGGGTAATTTCGTTTGAATCATTCTGCGGGAAATATTTTTTCGGTTATTTGTAATTGTAGATCCTTTCCTATTGAAAACCATTCTTTGCCACCCTGACATCACAATCAGTTGTTCTCTATTAGCAGAGATGGAAGTGATTCTTCTACCTAAATTTAGTATTTTTACACCAGTGCGTGGAAGTTGATAACCAATTAAATTGACATTACCTTGCGAATCTGCTGTAATAAATCTAAACTGATTTCCGGAATGTTTCTCTAAAAATAATGCTGTAACAGGAGATTTATGTGGGCACCATGAATCGATATAATCAAGTTTCGGTAGGCTAAGGAGTGTTACCGAACCATCTACTCCTCCTACAGCAACGTGAGTAATATTTTGATCATTTTCACCTATTCCAAGGATAATACTCGCCCCCTCATGCAAATGAGCTATAGCAATTTCACCATTTTTCGGCCACCAAACCAAATCGCCGGATTTATGTGCATTAATGAATCCTTTTTCCAAAACCAAACTCCGTATAACAGGGTCCTTTTCTCCTACCATGCTGAGTATTGGAGGTCAAAGGTCATCAAGGGTTTCGGGGGGAGCCCCCGGGGTATACTGAATGTGAAAGTGTTACCAAGACAAACTTTCATCGTCTTTCTTTGCTTTCTTGTATTTCCTATAGCATGACTTACAAATCGCCATTCTTCGGTTTTCACCATTTAATTCATCTTCTTCCCAAACATCTAGAAGGTTATCATATGCTATACTTCTACCACCAAAACTCTTGTCAGCCCAGTTTTCGCAATCATTGCGGGCACATTTCTTTTCACCTTCAGTTGCGGTTTTTTTCCGCCCCTTTCGACCATTCTCTTCACCACTCTTTTCTCGTGATTTCCGTGCTTTTTTCTTAAATCCCATTTTCACTCCTCCGTATATTCCATTGAATTTTAGATTTTCTCAATTGTTGCATCTCGATCCGGTCCAACACCGACACTAATAATCGGGAACCCTAACAATGTTTCAATTCTAGAAACATATGCTTGAGCATTTTCTGGTAATGCTGTGAATCCCGATTTTTCTTTAGATGCAGTACGGGCTATTTCTAGCCATTCTTCGAGGCTATGGGCTGGAAATCCTGGCATGGTTTCGTATACTGGAACGCACTTAGCTAATTTCCCAATATCAGCGGGAACCTCATGACAAGGCTCATCGTCAATGGTATACCCTACACAGATTTTCAATTCAGGAATGCCTCCCAATACATCGAGTTTTGTTAATGTTGCACCATCAAAACCATTCATTCGATGCGCGTGACGAAGGACAGTCAAATCTAACCAACCACAACGACGTGGTCTCCCCGTTGTCGTTCCAAACTCATGCCCGACATCGGCCATATGTTTACCATTAGAATCGGACATACTTTTACCATCATATAATTCAGTTGGAAATGGCCCTTCCCCGACTCGTGTAGTATATGCTTTGACAACACCGTATGTATTCTCCACATGACCAGGGTGGATACCAGCACCATGCGTTGCATTTCCCCGGCTGGTAACTGATGATGTAACGTAGGGAAAAGTTCCTTGATCAATATCCAACAAGCACCCCTGTGCACCTTCCAAGAGAACATTTTCGCCCTGCTTCAAAGCCATATCTAGCATCAGTCCTGTGGGTGCAACAGCGTGACCAAATCGCTGCCATATCCACGATAGGTCCAATGCAAGTGATTGCGATGTAATTTTTCCATGTAGGCTTGCTTGAGGAGAAATTGTATTCCACCCTACAGGGTCATGTGATGAAGGTTCTGTATCTTTAATGCCAAATAGATCCAGTCTTGCATTCATTCTCTCGGCTGTATATGTAAGCCATTCGTCGTCTGACATGCGGGACGGGATATCACAGAACCGAACCCCTACACGCTCAATTTTGTCCCCATAACAAGGACCGATGCCTCGTTTTGTCGTTCCGATTTTAGTATCAGTGCCATCAATTCGGCGGTGAAATGGAAGATTAACGTGAGCCCTTTCACTAATCCACAACCTTACACCCTCTGGCCGTTCGGATCCAAATGTATACCAATCTTCAAGTTCTTTTTCCAAAGTCCAAGGGTCAATGACCATCCCATCACCTAGAACCAGTTGACATTCAGGATAGGTAATCCCGCTTGGCAAATGGTTCAATTTCAAGGTACGTTCGCCTATGACAATTGTATGTCCTGCATTGTTTCCTCCTTGGAATCGTGCAACCCAACCTACTTCGCTCGCTAGTTGATCAACCATCTTTCCTTTGCCTTCATCGCCCCACTGTGCTCCGAGTACAACCGTTGCAGGCATAGTCGGTCGGCAAAGCAGACCCTCCATGAACTCTTGCCCACTGAAAAATCACATTTGGTTAGTATATTTTTTTAGATTCAACATCTATTTTGACGCATAAAGTAGGCAATAT
The DNA here is from genome assembly GCA_030747675.1 of Candidatus Thalassarchaeaceae archaeon. Lineage (GTDB taxonomy): Archaea > Thermoplasmatota > Poseidoniia > Poseidoniales > Thalassarchaeaceae > MGIIb-P. Next base: position 12,737 of record JASLKH010000059.1, read on the forward strand.
TAAGTCCGATGACCTCCATATGTAGTTGATGAAGCAGTGTATTGATTCAGGGCCGATAATATCGAGCCTAAATGGGGTGTTGCTAACTCCTCCCCCCTATTACTATCAATGCGAGGGTTTATATATGCCCCTGTATATCATAGTAACTCGAGGTTAAGTAATATGAAAGAATTAGAAGAAAATCAGAAAAAATCAGAAACAACTAGCAAGAACAACAGACACGCATCCATTGGTTCAGCCCGTCCGTCTCAACGGCGAACAGAAGGTCAGACACAACCTTGCAAGGTGTGTTCTACTACAGAGTGGGAAGAAGATATTTCACGTGGTGAAACTTATTGCTTGGGATGTGGAAGCGTTGCTGAAGAGAATGCAATTGACCCAGGCGCCGAATGGACTAATCATTCCGACGGTCAAGATAGATCCCGTGTAGGGGCGCCAATGCGACAATCACTTTCTGATAAAGGCTTGAACACCACTATTCACCGAGGAGACTTGACTAGTGCCGGGGCGAAACGCCACGGTATCAATGGCAAGAAACTTCGTGACCTACGTCGCCAAGCAGTAATTGATGAACGCAGCAAAACTCGAAGTTCTCGTGCACGTAACTTAACCAAGGCATTTCAATTCATTAGAGACCGTGGTAATTTACCTCCAAGGCTGACTGAAGAGGCTGCTGCATTATATCGAAAGGCAGCAGAAATGAATTTAGTTGCTGGAAGAAGCATACGTGGCGTATCTGCAGCTTGTGTTTACCTTGCTGCACGTGAAGCAAATCTCCCTCGAACAATAGAAGAGGTAGGCGAGCAATTTGACATGACTTCCATTGCTGCATCTAAAGAATTGAAACGTACCATACGATTAGTATCTAGGCATCTTGGGACACATAGAATTACAAGTCCTGCTGAGTATCTAGATGTATTTCATAGTAAACTAGGCTTACCTGCTCCTGTGTTAGGTGAAGCAAATTACTTGTGGGAACGCGTAGGAGGTTCACTGGAATGGCAGGGTAAGAAACCTGCTGGAGTTGCAGGTGTCATTCTTTACAAAGCCTCACAAAATCGTGGCCACCCAAGGACGCAAGCTGAAGTATGCAAGGTTGCTACAGTGTCTGAAGTGACCCTACGTGGATTGTTACGCATTCTTGATGCACTGTTGGCACACTTGGGCGAAGCACCGTCGAACTGAAGAACCCCACCTCTGTCGAATAGGATAAGGGCGCTTAGATCAGCTGGAAGATCGTCTGGTTTGCAACCAGAAGGCCGGGGGTTCAAATCCCCCAGCGTCCACCACGATTTAGGACTGTACCGCCTAGCATAGGTACATGCACAGTCCTCCTCGATTGAATGACTCTGCCAAAGAGCATTACAAAGAGCAGGGGTGGTGGATACCTTCACGACCCTTGTTCTCTGACGAAAAATTCTCTAAACTAAAATCTATTTTTGAGGAATTACTTGCTAACAAACCACCTGAAAAGTTAGGTGATCAATTAGATACCCCGCATTTCTTTGACAACAGATTATTTGAATTCCTTCTTGATGAGCAGGTCCTTGATTTGGTCGAAGATGTCCTTGGCCCCAATATTGGATTATGGAGTTCACATTTCATTTCCAAGGAGCCGTTAGTGGGTAGGCGTACTCCTTGGCACGAAGACTCATCATACTGGTCTGGAAGAATAGATAGAATGGATAAAATTGTGACACTTTGGCTAGCAATAGATTCTTCAGATCGAGAAAATGGGTGTATGCGAGTTATCCCTGAGACCCACAATCATGGATTTTCAGATTACGTTTCTGTCGATAGAGGATTAAACACATTTCCTGTAGAGATAATCGATGATCAATACGATGAATCAAAAGCAGTAGATTTTGTATTAAAACCAAATCACTGTTCAATGCATGATGGGCGCATCATTCACGGTGCAGATCCAAATACCAGCCCTCGTCGTCGTTGTGGCTACACTATGAGGTATATTGGATTGGATTCTTACATCTTTCCAGAAGAAAATTTAGATCACAAAGTTTGGTGGGCACGGGGAGAAAACGTAGCTGGAAATGAATTGCATTATCATCAATCATAATCTAGCGATATGCATGAAATGACATTCTACCCTGATTCACAGTTTGTCGGAATGAGCCCCGCTTTTCGAATAACCCTTTAATGGAGGATAGAATTCTGACTGGTAGAGAATATCGAATAAAGCGGTTCTTTGGGTATACAACTTCGACACGAGAGAAACCTAAGTCGTGCAACATTCCTTTCATTGCAGCAACATTTGGGGCCCAATAATTGGTTTCATCATTGTTGTACGAATCTCTTGGGAAATAGACCATTGATGGCTTCCACCGATGCAAATCATCGACCAGAGTTTCAATAATCAGTAATTCCTTACATACACTAGAGGCTACTCTTAATCCTGCCATTGGATCCTGTAGATGATATAGAACTCCAAGGAACATAACAACGTCAAATTCACCAACTTTCTCTGGAGTGATATCCATTGCATCAATGTCTAAGTCTTCGACTTTAGAATCAAGAACTTCTCTAGCAAATTTGAATCCTTCATTTGTTCCCCAACCTGGGCCACTCCAGCAGAAATGATCGGTTGCAAGTACACGCTCAGCTCCATTTTTTTCAGCCTGAAATGAGAAAAACCCATCCCATGCTCCAATATCTAGAACAGATTTCCCCGAAAGGTCTTCCGGCAAACATACCTGTTTGAGCTTTGAGACTGAATCATCACGACCTGGAGTGACAAGCCCATCTTTGAGAGGTATTGAATGAAACCACCTAATGGAATTCATTCTATCAATGACATCATCTTGTCCGGCCATGGACGATGGCGAGTTGCAACATCATTTACAGTTTGCGTATTATTTTTGAAATCTAAATTTCAAAATAATTTCATTAAAGCAATGGTTGATTGCGCAACCATTCAAGATCTGAGATGTATAATTGACGAATATCATCGAGTCCTAAGACCAGCATTGCCAGCCTTTCAAGACCCATTCCCCAAGCACATACTGGCCATTTACAACCCAATGGTTCAGTTACTTCTGGTCGGAAAATTCCTGCACCACCTAGTTCTAACCACTGTCCACGCCATTTCACTTCAACCTCCAAAGAAGGTTCAGTATAGGGGAAATATGCAGGCCGAACTCGAACTTCTGGATAACCCATTTTTTCGTAGAATGTTTTGAGTGTAGTTACTAGCATTGGCAAACTCGCACCAGGTTCCATAATGATGCCCTCAATCTGATGGAATTCAGGCAGATGTGTACGATCAATCGTTTCTTTTCTAAAAACACGACCAATTCCAAAAACCCTGCAGGGTACATCTGGAGTTTCCGCCAAGTACCGAACAGTGTTCACCGTTGTGTGTGTACGCAAAAGTGATTTTTGACTCTCATCAGTTGAATATTTTCCACCCCATCCACTAGAGCCGGTTTCACCACCATGCTCGTGAATTGCAGTCCAGTCATCTAAGAAACGGTCTTCGATAGAAATTTTTTCAGGATTGGTTAGGTAGAATGTATCTTGCATTTCTCTTGCTGGGTGATCTTGTGGTATGAATAAAGCATCCATATTCCATCCAGCCGTTTGTACATAGTCACCATCAATTTCATCAAAACCCATTTCAAGGAAAATATTCCGTATTCTCTCAATTAATGCCATCATAGGATGAGGTCGACCGCCTGCTGGAGTCGGTGCATCTATATTCACATCATATGACTTGAAATCAGCATCTAACCATTGCTCACCCTGAAGTAATTCAGGGGTTATTTCGACTACTTGCAATCTTTCTTCTAATTCAGAGTTATCCAACTCCTTCCCTTTTTTCGTAATTTTCCAAGTTCTAACAGTGGTACTTGCGGATTCTATTAATCCCTTACGTTTCTTAAAATGAAGTAATAATTCTGGATCAATATCATTCTCATTGACATCCTTTGAGCACTGCTCTATGAATGAATTTCTAGCAACTAGCGTTATTTCGATTACATCTGACGAATCAGGAATCACAAATGCACCTTGGATTAACTCACATCCTAAACCTTTGAGTAAACCAATTCCTATCCCCGTTTCTTGTTTGCTTACAATTCCACTTGATTGCAAATCTTTCATTGTTCGTTCCTGCTCAGGTTGTGACAACAACCAATTCCAAATTTTTCGTTCTAGAAGTCCATTTTGCAAAGCATTTAACCCCTCTTCACCTAAACTCCAAACTGTCGCATCAACTTGTTCTATAGTCAAAAATCCCTTTTCTTCCAATCCTAAACCAGCTCCAGCAACATGGGCTTGATCATTCCAATTACATGCCGAAAGAAGATCGTCAAGATTCCATGATTTATCTACATTTGAGAGAATTGCTTTAAGCATTCTTTTCTCATTGTTTGATAAATCCATGCGACTCCCTCATCCTTGCGACCAAGTAACTCCACTTGACAATTACCGAACGCCCATAGGGCG
>JASLKH010000060.1 GCA_030747675.1 Candidatus Thalassarchaeaceae archaeon
GCATAGTAAACACCTATCAAGAATAGAATTGCGCCAACGAAAGTCGTATTCCGAAGAGCCGCTGCTGCGTCCCCTCCCTTGAAAACACTCATTGAAAATACTCCAATGATACTTGCAACGTAACCTATTGCACCGAAAAGAATTGGCATGAGAACATAATTTTCACCAAGATCAGTTGATGCGGCTGCTATGACCATTGCTGCGATAATTGACCCCACGAATGATTCGAAAATATCTGCTCCCATTCCTGCTACATCACCGACATTGTCGCCAACATTATCAGCTATCACGCCAGGATTACGTGGGTCATCTTCTGGAATACCTGCCTCAACCTTACCCACAAGGTCTGCACCAACATCGGCAGCTTTGGTGTAAATGCCTCCACCTACGCGCGCGAAAAGAGCAATGGATGATGCACCCATTCCAAATCCTGCAATTGTTCCAACTGTATCGAGATCTTGTCCATACATTAAGAACATGAGGGAAATACCTGCTAGGCCTAAACCACCGACTGCTAAACCCATTACTGCACCGCCATTGAAGGAAGTTGCAAGAGCTGCTGCTTGGCCTACCTTTTGTTGATGGCCCTTTGGTTGGGATGTTTCAGTAACTTCCATCAAACCATTTGCAGCTGCCTGAGCGGTTCGCCCGTTAGCACTTGTCGCAGATTTCATTCCACTAAATCCTGCCATTACTGAACATGCTGCTCCTATGACGAAAGCAATTGCAGTTTCAGTACCCAGCCCTATGCTTCCTCCAGCAGCCAATAATACGGCTACAACGACGATGAATACAGCGAGTATTCTGTATTCTGCAAAGAGAAATGCCATGGCACCCTCCTGTATTTGTTTCGTGATTTTTGCAACTTTAGAATTCTCTATCTCAATTGAATTCACTTGGCGATATAGCATGAATGCTATGAGCAATCCTACTAAACCCGCACCAACGCCTACTTGTCCGACCATTTCACTATTAATTTCCATGATTACACCTCTTGGGATGGCCCGCGCACGATGACCCCGTTATAAGCGCGTGGGCGTGAAAAATCTCTTCAGATGCACATTTGAGATAATTTACACTTGCTCGGAGAATGCGAGAAGAAGTGCTGCACCTTCATGATCGCGTTTGAAAGCAGCCAATTCTTCTTCATTGATATGCCCAAGTTTGAATGACCTTTCAATTCGGGCTCTGGCTGCTTCAGGATGAAACTGGACACCCCATGCCTTTTTCCCATCCACCCGAAATGCAGCATAACCGCAATGTTTTGCGCTAGCCAAATGGGTCACTCCAGGGGGGAGGGAAGTTACATGATCTTGATGAGTAAACAAACCAATCCCACATACACTAACAACTTCATCCGACTCGTGATGCACCAAATCTGAAACAACATCTGTATATTTTTCAGCCCTAGTTACTTTGCCACCTAATGCTGTAGCAAGAAGTTGGTGACCGAAGCAAATGCCTAGTGTCGGTATATCTTGTTGGATGCCCCAACGTAGCAATTCAGCACACGCCTCCATCCAAGGCTCCCACATGGATACATTTTTCCGGCTCCCGGAGCAGATAATTGCGTCGGGTTTTAGGTCAAGAAAACTGGATTGAGTTGGCATTTTAATTCTACGGAAATGGATTGTTCCCTTATCAAAATTTTCTGTATATTCCTGCCAGAAGGGGAAGTCATTGTCCCAACGAGGGATATCTTTCTCTTGAAGTTGGATACACCCCTGTGCGCGAGAATTTTTAGCCTCCATTTGTGGCGTCAATAGTAGACACTCAATCGAATCACTTTTGGACAAAAAAGGAGATAGAACTTCTAAATTTCCACCATGACCAAATTCTGCTCGCTCGACCAATAAATCAAGCAAAACAACCCGAGTCATATCTCTCCGAGATAGGCGTGGGTTGAAATGCCTCACCCCTAATAGGGCTCATATGGCGGATGTAGATCCTCAACTAATTCTGGATTCAGTAGGGCCTGTTCAGGCTGTTCTGGATGCACATGACGGGGTTGTGGATGTGAAAGATACATCGAATGGGATCATAATGCTTGGACTTGAGGGTGGGTGCACCGGATGTAGTAGTACACCCATGACTGCTATGCAAATTTACTATGCATTGATGAAACTTGAACCAGTCAATGATGTCATTTTTGTTAATGGTGAACTCCCAGCCTACATGCGCCAATTCATTGACGACAAACTGAATCTAGAAGATTCAGATTGAAATTTACAGTGAAAATATCTTCACTCTTCCTCTAAAGCAAGTTTGTTTTCCTTCATGATTTGATGTGGATTCATGCCTTGTGAGATATTTTTCCCCTTAATATTCAATCTAGCCATGAACGCAAAACCGATGCACAGCAATGCCAATGGCTTAGGCAAGTAGGTTGAACCCCAAATAGAACCACCTTGATATTCCAACAATAACAAACAAGCTGCTGTTGTTAATGAAAGGATAAGCATGGCCCACTGAGCTCTACTTTCTGCAAGGTCACTGCGTGACAAAGTCGCTATTAGCATCCATAGTAGAAGTGAAAAACCGCAAAGCACCATACTGAGTGACTCGGCTAGCATAGTGTTCCCAAGGGGTGGAGGCTCTTCAGCCTGTGCTAAGAGTCAAGAACGTCCTAGTGTCAAACCTCACCATGGTCGGTGTCGCGAGTTGGTCTCTTCCTCGTCCTCGACGCAATGGGCCTCCATATTATTCCAAGTCAAATGTCATCCAAGTTCTTGAGCAAATAGGAGTTTTACTTGAATTGAAAGGGGCGAACCCATTTCGAATTCGTTCGTATCAAAATGCATCTAGAAGTCTCTCGAATTTGGAAGAAGACCTATGGATTGTTACTAATGAAGGGCGGCTTACTGAAATAAAGGGAATCGGAAAAGGAATTGCAGGACTAATTTCTGAAGCAATGAGTGAAGGGAAATGGGGAGAGATAGGGGGCCTCTATGACGAAATCCCATCAGGGCTTATCGAAATGTTAGCAATCCCTGGATTGGGGCCAAAGAAAATCAAACTGTTTTACGAAGAATTGGGTATTGATTCAATAGCATCTCTGAAAGTTGCAGGAGAAGATGGAATGTTACAAGGCTTAGATCGAATGGGTGCTAAATCTGAACAAAAAGTCCTTGATGGAATTGAATTACTTAAGCGGTTCTCGGGTAAAAGAAGGCTCGATGTTGGATTATTATATGGTGAAGCACTTGAAACCAGAATTGCATCTATGACTGGGGTTCAAAGAGCTCAACTTGCAGGATCGACGCGACGGCGAAAAGAAACAATTGGCGATCTTGATATTGTTGCTGCAGTGAAACCAGAAGATGTTGAGTTAGTGACTAACCAAATTCTTTCATTACCTGGAATTGCCGACATCAAGGGTTCAGGTTCATCAAAGGTGAGCATCATTCTTGGAACTGAATTTTTTGATGAGATTTCCGAGGAAGGGCAAGTTGATGGAGGCGTATTGGAAGCACTCGGTGGAGATGCTTGGGAGGAATTAGCATCCAGTACAACCATTGATGCGCAAATCCGTCTTGTACCTCCACATGTATTCTCATTTACTTTGGCATACTTCACTGGTTCAAAGGAGCATAATGTAAGAATGAGGCAACGAGCATTGGATCAAGGTCTTCGATTAAACGAATTTGGCCTGTTTCCACTTGATGCTATTGGGGATTTGAAAGGTTTGGAAGCGGCGGAATTCTCACTCCCTGCAATTGAAGAATCGGATATCTATGCTCATTTGGGAATGGCATGGGTCCCACCGGAATTACGTGAAGATTATGGGGAAATTGAAGCAGCACTGAATGACAAATTACCTACGCTAATGGAACCGATTCAACTGAAAGGGGCGTTCCATAACCACACAACAGCATCAGATGGTACAGCCTCTCTTGAACAAATGGCTCAAGCTGCTCAAAGTTTGGGTTGGGAATTCTTAGGGATTGCAGACCATAGTCAAATATTGCAAGTTGCAAGTGGTCTGAGCGCTGAAGAATTACATCAACAGAAAGACGCAATTAAAGCATTGAATGAATCTTGGTCAGATAGTGGTGTAGACTTCCGTATATTCCATGGAAATGAATGTGACATCTTGCCTGATGGTACTCTCGACTATGATGCCGAAACCCGAGGTATATTGGACCATGTCGTTGGAAGTGTTCATCAATTACCTACGTGGAAAAAAAGGGATGAAGATGTAAATACTGAAGCCCTAATTACAGCAATTGAAGACCCCACCTTCACCATACTTGGACATCCCACTGGACGAATTCTGGGGGGGCGTGATGGTTTTGACATTGATTTACATGCTGTACTAAGACGCATGGGCGAGTTGAACGCAGAAGGTGAATTGAAGATTGTAGAAATCAATGCAAGCCCATACAGATTAGATCTAGATTGGAGATTTTGCCGTTATGCAAAGGAACAAGGTGTCCCAATAGCGATTAATCCGGATGCACACTCAACACAAGGCCTGAAAGATGTTTGGTTTGGGGCTCAAATTGCTCGTAAAGGCTGGTTGGAAACTACCGATATTATCAACTGCCGTAAAGGCTCGGACTTAGAACAACTATTGTGGTGAAATGATGCGGGCGCAGGTAATTGCATGGACTGTTCGAACCGGACTCTTTTTTGTCGCTGCTCTTCTCATCTTATTCCTATGGTATGGAACAGGGGCTGAACGTGCCCCTCTTGGGCTACTAATTGGTATTGTAATCGGTGGTTTCGCAGGACTATGGTGGGCTGAGATTCGAATACAAGAAGCACTTTCAAAAGCACTCGGGAAAGAGGTGGAATAATGGGCCTTGGTAAAGCAATGGTATTTGGTGCATTTGCAATATTTCCAGGGATGTTTTTGTCACTCATGGCATACGTCCTAATTGGCGCCCCTAAGGAACAATGGGGTGGAATGGAAGACATCGGGATGTATTTGGCCTGTTACGGCCCATTCTTCAGTTGTATTGCCATCGGATTTTGGCTCGGAGTACGGGATGCTGAGCCGATGGAGTTGGAATAAATGCGGCGTGCTGAAAAGGCGATCAAAATCGGTGAAATGCTCGATGAATTGTTTCCAGAAACTCCAGTTCCTCTTGATCATAATTCAGCCTATACATTGTTAGTTGCTGTCATGCTGTCTGCACAGACCACAGACAAAAAAGTGAACCAGGTCACTCCTGCACTTTTTTCCAGAGCATCTACGCCAGAGGACATGGCTGCACTCAGTGTTGAAGTTATTCAAGAGTGTATTAGAGAAATCGGTTTAGCACCAACGAAAGCAAAAAACTTACAGAAAATGGCGGTACAAATTGTCGAAGGAGGAGGGATGAAACCTGACTGGGAATATCTGGAATCTCTAGCTGGTGTTGGCCACAAAACTGCTAGTGTAGTAATGGCTCAATGGTATGACATCCCAGCCTTCCCAGTTGACACACACATTCATCGATTAGCACAACGATGGGGGTTATCGGAGGGGAAAAATGTCGTCCAAGTGGAACGTGATTTGAAAGCTCTGTGGGTTGAAGATAAATGGAACAAAAGGCATTTGCAAATCATTTTTTTTGGACGCCAATATTGCCCTGCGAGACATCACAACCTCACACAGTGCCCGATATGCTCATGGGCTGCAACAAAAAAACGAATCCGTCAAGAAATGGGAAGTTAAACCATGGATGTTTTCGAGGGCAGAATCTCATCTTGTGGATTTGAAAGTGGGGACCGTGTTGTAATTGGAGATTGGAAAAGCTCTCCCCTCGGTGCCTTTACGAATATCATGTGGGCGAGACCAGATGGTGCCCGGTTACTGCTTTCCCCTTCACAAAAACATGCAGATTACGTATCTGGTTTGTATAACTTCGAAGATGTGAAAATTGTTCCAATATCAATTAGTAGATCAAAGAATGGAATCAAAATATCTTCGGACGAGCTTGAAATTGATTTACAATGGGGGCGTGCTTTCCCATTTCCTCTACCGCGACCACGATGGTTTCTCGCAACAGTAGAGAATTTTTTCGCCCGTCTTTTTTTTGGTACTCGTACATTTGGTCGGACACGGAAGGGACAAAGAGAATGGTATTGCGTCCGTGGTATCTCTTGGATTAAAAATGCAAAAGCAACTTACAAGGGTAAATCACTCAATGGCATGCGGCCATTTCAGGCTACTGCTTGTTTTGGTTTTAGTGAACCACCAAAACGGCCAGCATCCATAATTGTATGTTCCATGATAGAACAATCTTCCTAGCAAGTGTTGAAGATGAGTATGCCTTGGGGCACTCATGGACACTACAATTACATTCGAGGTGGGTGACAAAGCACCACTTTTTACAGTTGAAGAAACAGAAGGAGAAATCATCTCGTTGGAAAAATTATTGTCCGAGGGGAAACGAATTGTTCTCTACTTTTATCCAAAAGATTCTACACCAGGTTGTACGGTTCAAGCATGTGATTTCAGGGATAACATGGGTATTCTTTCTTCAAATAATGTCATTGTATTGGGTGTATCAAAAGGAAGTAAGAAATCACATCAAAATTTCATCGGAAATCAGAATTTAAATTTCCATTTGCTCATGGATACAGAGGGTGAATTACTCGATATGTATGGGGCATGGCGGGAGAAGATGAATTATGGGCGAACATTTCTGGGAATTTCACGTTCCACCTTTGTAATTGAGACTGATGGGACATTTTCCTATGCAAAATATGGTGTGAAAGCAAAGGGTCATGCAGAGAGAATCCTCAAACATCTTGCCTTGGAGTGAGGCCCATGTCAAAATTGGACTGTGAGCAACTGGGTCTGGGAAATGGATCTGTTGCTTGGAGTCCAAACTATATTGGAGAGAATGTAATTGTTGGGTTTGACTGTAATATTGGTGCTCTATCCCATATTGGTAATGAGGTCATATTGGGTAATCGTGTGAGAGTGCAAGGTGGCGCATATATTGCTAACAAGTGTGTCATCAAGGATGATGTTTTTATCGGGCCAAATTCAACGTTGTTAAATGACAAATATCCACCTTCTGGTGATTCTGAAAAATGGATGCCTGTTGTTGTTGAAGCACGTGCAGTAATCGGTGGAGGTTCTACTGTATTACCTGGTGTTGTAGTTGGTGAAAATAGTGTATTGGCAGCAGGTGCAGTATTAACCAAGAATATCCCACCTGGGGAAGTATGGGCTGGAAACCCTGCGAAGTATTTGATGTCAAGAATGGAATATGAGGTGGCAAGGGATGAATGATTCAAAGGCCGCAGTTTGTGATTTCTTGAAACGATGTGTTCTCTACGCGGACTCAAGTATTAACCGTAAGCGAGATAGGGAAGAAGATAGAGACGAAATCAAAAAATGGGTTGCATATCGAGATTTCACCGCTTATGCACTCTCAGAGGTTGAACGTGGAGAATTAGATGATTGGTTCAAAAGTGATGGTGAAGCAGAACGGAAGATAACAAGTTTTCTTGGCCAGCCAATGTCTGGAGATATTCGTAATATCGACATGAGTCACCTTGAATTCTCTGAGCGTTCGGCATGGCTTTCTGCACTTGTAGCCCCTCGACCTGTACTTCTACTCTCAACTACAAATGAAGATGGTGTTGACAACCTCTGTCCAGTTTCTTCAGTCTCAATACTATCTAACCACCCGCCTCTAATTGGTATCTCACTAAGTCAGAATAGAAATGGGCGGCCACGAGACACACTTGTAAATTTAAAAAACGGGTCGAAAATAACGGCAATGACTCTCCCTGGGACATGGGATGCGGCGATGTTGGTTAACCAAACCGCGTCACCACTCCCTCCAGAAAAAAGTGAATGGAATGGATTAGATGGGAAAGTTGATTCAGAAAATGGATGGCCACCTCGACACCAACTTGCAACAGCAGCATTAGAATGTGAACTTGTGGAATTAGTCACATTACCCGAGGCTGTAGCAACTCTTGCTATTTTGAAAGTCAGGAATTTAATCCATCCTGAACTTGGGGCCAAGGGTAATTCTCC
>JASLKH010000061.1 GCA_030747675.1 Candidatus Thalassarchaeaceae archaeon
AATGTAGGCGCAGAATCTACAATTGATTTAGCACAGGGCACCCATATGAATGGCTACTTTTTCTTCCTAAGAAAAACGACTTTCTAGGTGTTTCCCCAACGCCACTATATCTAAGAAGCCTCTCGTGGGTACATGGTCACAGATAAATCCGAGCGCTTAGATACTCTATCTCAGGTGGTCGTTTAACGTGCACCGCAAGAACTTCGGCCGCAACCGTGTGCTTCAGCCTTCGGCGGCCTACACTCCAGCCAACGAGCAGGAAGTCCTGGAAATCCTCGACCGGCATCGTGGCCAGAGCATCCGTGCTGTTGGTCGGTTGCATAGTTGGAGCGAGGCTATTCTCGGTGATGGTGTGCAACTTGACCTGCGCCGGTTGGACGATGTATTGCTCGAGCAAGATGGCGATCAGTTCGTTGCCACGGTTGGGGCTGGCTGCCAAATTAAGCGTCTTCTCAAAGAACTGAATCGCGGCGGTGCCACCCTCCACTCTCTAGGTCTAATCAGTGTACAGACGATTGCAGGCGCTATCTCCACTGGTACACATGGTTCGGGGCGCAATAGTATGTCACACTACGTTGAGGAGGCGCGATTGGCGCGATATGACGAATCAACAGGAAAGGCATTCATCGATGAGTTGAGTGCTGGAGATCCGTTATTGGCAGCTCGTTGTTCATTGGGTTCGCTAGGAATTATTCTGTCAGTGAAAATACGATGCCGCCCACAGTACAACGTACAGGAGCACTTCACCGAGACTCGACGACTGGAAGATGTTCTGGATGCTGAAGATTCATATCCACTCCAGCAGTTTTTTTTCATCCCATGGCGCTGGTCATACTTCATTCAGCACCGATGCGAGGATACTGGTAAACGGTCCTTCCTTGCCAAACTGTATCGCATTTACTGGTTGGGAGTGATGGACTATGGCATGCATCTGAAAATATTGTTCCTAGAGCGTATATTGCGAAGCCGGCGCATGATTCGGTTTACTTTTCGCCGCATAATCTCTTTATTCGTAATTCGTAAATGGAAGGTCACTGATCGTTCCTCGTCCATGTTAGTGATGAAGCACGAAGCCTTTCGACATATTGAGATTGAATTATTCGTACCCCGAGACCAGTTAGCTGAGGCCCTAAGATTTACCAAAGAAGTCATCGAGGTTGCTGGGAAAAAAGATTCAGCACTGTCAGAGGTTAATCAGCGTCGAATCAATGATATTGGCATGCAAGATGATCTGGATGAGCTTCAAAATCAGTACGGCCAACACTACCCCATCTGCGTGCGACGAGTGCTTCCTGATGACACTTTGATATCGATGGCTAGTGGCGGAGGTCAAGACTGGTATGCGGTGAGTTTCATCAGTTATGCAAGACCTGCGCGTAGATCTGGGTTTACCCTATTCTCGAGGTTCATGGCCCGAAGTATGTCCCAACTATTCCAGGCGCGCCCTCATTGGGGTAAAATCAACCCTCTAGAGGCAGGAGAACTGACGTCATTATACCCTAGATTCGATACTTTTCGCACTGTGTGCAAGACGCTTGACCCACAAGGCGTCTTTCAAAATGAATGGACAACTGCATTGCTGGATGCAAATGATTAGCAAACGTGAGAATGAGAATTGGAGGATTAAGAGTGTTGAAATATCTTAAATATTATATTCCAGCCATAACAGGTATTTTGGGCATTTTGTTTTTTTCAATGGGACAAAATTACCCCACTTTTTTCTTTATTAGCTGGTCAATTTTCATGATCATCGGAGACTATGTTTTGCCCAGGGATAAGGAAATCCAGCAATTTTCACACCCTAGCATATTGAATTTTTCGATTTATATCAATCTACCAATATTATTCTGTCTAATATTCTTAGTGATATCGATTTTTAGTAGCAATCCCCCTAGTTGGTATGTCGATGGATTAAATTCACAATTCAATATTGATTTTATCCAAATAAAAGAATCTTTTACTATAATTGATAAAATCGCTTTGATATCCCAAACCGCATTATTTGTTGGTATACTTGGCACAGTGCCCGGTCATGAGTTAGTCCATCGGAAGAAGAATAAATTTGACATGTTCATTGGAAATTGGCTATTGGCGTTTTCGTGGGATTGTACTTTTGCTATCGAGCATGTTCATGGACATCACAAAGATGTATGTTTAGATGAAGATCCAGCCTCTGCAAAAAGAGGAGAAAATATCTATTTATTTATTTTAAGAGCCACTTTACAAGAACAAATAAGTGGCTGGAAGATTGAAACAGAACGATTAAAACGAAGAAAGCTTAACGTTTTTAGTATTCAAAATAGGATGATTATTGGATATTTTAGAAGCCTAAGTATAACGATAGCAGCGTTTATTTTTTGTGGACTAGCTGGAATGTTGATTTTTCTTTTATGTGCTTTCTTAGCAAAATTACTTTTGGAAGCTATAAATTATATTGAACATTATGGTCTTGTAAGAGAAAGAGGAAAGCAAGTAAATATGCGGCATTCGTGGAACTCAAATCATTTACTAAGTAGTATTTACCTATGCAATGTGACAAGACATTCTGACCACCACAGAGCTGCAAATTTGAAATTTTGGGAACTAAATCCATGCCCTGAAGATGCCCCACTCTTGCCATATGGATATTTATCAATGTTATATTTGGTATTGTTTACACCATTTCTATACACTAAATTAATGGCGAAAGAATTGATTGACTGGGATCAAAACTATGCTACTGAATATGAGAGAAATTACAACATGTAATGGAGTAAATAATTACTCGATTCACTCATCGAGCATCTTCTCAGTTAATTCCCACAACCTGGTTGCATTTACATCATTTCGTGCAGCCCGATTCCCCTTTCTTCGTTTTGATGTCGACCAGTATTCCCCAGTGGAACTACCTGCATCGTCGCTTAAAGCAAGATGTAATCCTGTTTTCGCTCCCCTTTTTGAACCAATCATTGTTAATCTGAAAAGAGGCCAAAATAATCGCATAATTCCGCGAGCATCTTCGGCAAATCGAGTTCTAACAACTCCTGGATGGAATGAATGTGTGATGATACCAGTGCCTTCTAATTGACGTGCCAATTCACGTGTAAAAAGAATGTTGCAAAGTTTGGAATTACAATAAGTTCGCCATTGGCTATAGCGCTTATTTTCAAAATTTAGGTTGGTAAAATCAAGTCGTGACATCTTGTGGGCTTCGGAAGCAGTATTGACGATTCGACTATTTTCCGTTGACTTAAGTAGGGGTAAAAATGCCTGGGTCATGGCAAAATATCCAAGGTGGTTGACTCCAAAGGTCATTTCGTTTCCTTGAGCAGTATGTTCCCGGTTACCCCATAGCGCACCAGCATTGTTCAGTAAGACATCTAGCCGGTCAAATTTAGCGGTATATTCTGCACAAAGTATTGGAATATTTTCTAAATCACTCATGTCACATAACATCATTTCGATAGATTCGCCAAATTCCGATTGCAATTTTTCAAGGGCAGGGGCACCCCGTTCCTTTCCACGACTCACCATTACAACATGGAAACCAGCTTTCGCCATACCACGACACATCTCGAAGCCAATGCCAGAATTTCCCCCAGTTACGAGGCACACACGTTGAGTCATGCTAATCGGTTGCATGTCCCCTTCTTGAATTAATTTGTTTTGAGTCTGGAACACTTTCCTTCCACATTGATACTCCCCAGATCCCTTCCCCATTGTGGACGTCGTATCTCAAATCGGAAAACTGCCAAAAGCACCAGTCATTTTCAAGATGAGTATTCACAATTTCGATTAACCCTTCCTTTCCTTTTCCACCTTCCAAATTAGAAGAGGTCAGACGTTTCCAACCGATTATTTCTCTATTTGGGTTTGGATTTTTCAATAATTTCATTATAGGTTTGGCCCAAACTTCTCGGCCCCTCTCTATACCATGGGAAATATTTCCAGATGGTATCCAATCGTCACTCATTTTCTCATTGACCCTAGAATTCAATCCAGGTGATTTCGATAAGGATACCCAATTTAGTGCTCCAATATCATTGTTGATATCATCTATTTCTTCAGAGATTATTATGTCCCATATCACTCTGGGACGTTTACTGTTGCCTGGCATAGTTTTTTTCGGAAATTAGCCAAGTATAAACCCTTCCAATTCGGAGATCAGACAGGAGTATTACAAGATGGACATTGACTGTGGTTGGCAATTGCTACAGCGGCAGCGAAACCATTGCACCCCTTGCATTGCCACCATGCATCATCAGCAGTCAAAACTTGACCTGTAACGATACAAGTGAAAGTCGGTAATGTTGACGTTGCCTCACCCTCTTGAGCGCTAGCACTCGATGATACGCTTCCAAGTTGATCAAAAGCACCAGTTAGAGTAGGTGCAGTAGCGCCGCGCAATTCAGCAATCTGTTCCTCATTCCACCCTGATGCGCGCAATTGTTCATCTGTGAAATTCTCAGGGGACTGATCTTCGACCACAACTTCTGGCTGAACATAGGCAACTGGTTCCTGTATTACAGGGGTAGATACAGGCATCGGGCCTGGTGCACCAGGCATTGGACCTGGTGGGCCTGCTGCCGCTGGTTGTTCCGTTTGGACATCAGGTCTCTCACCTTCATCATCTTGGTACTCGTATTCATCATCATCATCATGATTTTCCAGAGAACTAGCTCTTCTTAGAATCATAGAAACCATGGCGATAACAAAAGTGATGAATAATATTGCGAGAACGATACCAAGAACTTCCATGCTGAATATACTACTCAATGCCCCAGCCTTGGCCTGTTCATCGTCTGCAGTTTTTAGATGAGTCATTCCACTTGTCCATATTATCGTCCCTCGGTCATCAACTAATTCGAAAGACAAAGTTCTTGCCAAATCATCTTTTTGAAGTGCAATATCACATACTATGACACCAGTGTAGGATGGGCCAGGGTATGAAACAGGAAGTACCAACGTGACGGAACCGTTCTGGGCTTGCGGACTGCAATCAATAGTAACTGTATCAGGTATTGTATGTGTCAAGTAAACAGAAATCGGCATCGTTGAGTCAGATGTCACATTAATCTGAAATTGGCTATTTTGGTCAGGTTTGAATTTAACTGTGGGGTCAAGGTCCCAGTTTACTTGCAAATCCCTCCGTTGGTTAACAGAAATTTCAATGGATGTGGATGTTGTGACTGTAACATCGGTAGAGAAAACCTTGCCACCCTCAATTTCTACAGAGACTACCACAGTAGTTCCTAGGGTAAATGCAGTATCTGTTTCAAAGGTGAGTAATAATTCCTCTTCACCACCTGGTGCTAAGGGGATATCAACCCACCCATTCAACTGACCAATTCCTCTAGATGAGTGCAATTGTACAAACATCCCTGGGTGGATTGAATCGACCGTAGCTCGTGCGCGAAGACTTGTATCGTAGGTGTTACCACTATTACGAAGAATCAGTGCATGTGATATCGATTGACCAACCCAGGCAGACTGGGATTCAACAACAAAAGAATCTATTTCTGGGACGGCAATTCTACGAGTCTGAAATGACCAGTAGGAACTATCTTCCTCAGGTGTTTCTGATGAGTCGTCAAACGATATGGATCGGAAAGTCAGGTCGAATATTTCGTCAGCCTCGACACTCCCTGGGATATCGATCCATAGATTAGCACTGACTTGGTGATTGCCATCGTAAATTGTTGAGAGACTCAATGGGCCAGATAAAACTGCACCATCAACATCAACCCACCATGTCCATGAATTAGGTGTATTCAAGGAAAATACGACATTGTCTGCACCATTACCTAAGTTTTCAATTTGGAATGGTAATGCAATGGGGGATCCGGGTGTAATTTCAGAAGGTGGCTGATCCATGGTTAGTGTCAGATCAAATGATTGACGAACTCGAATTGAAGAAAACACAGACTCCGTTGCCGACATACCAGATTCAGTCGAGATAGCATGAGGTGTAACCATGGGCGCCGGGTCATTTGCTAGGACCGATTCGGGTGCAATGAATGAAACAAATACCGTGGCAGTGCTACCTGGCGCAATAACAACAGATGAAGACCCTTCAATGGCTACAGTCCACCCGAAAACCCCAGATGTGTCAAAACTAAATCCGTATGAATCCTGTTGAGTAGCATTGTTCCAAATTGTAAATGGGATGGTGATTTTTTCATTGGGTGAGATCCACCATCCTTCTGCAGGGATGTTACTTGGGTCAACTCCAACATGGCCTGAAGAAACCATTGCTGCGGTTACATTTGCTCTGATTGTGGCAACACTGTTGGGGTTTGCTTGGCTTGTTGCCAAAAATTCACTTGATGCACGTAACCCTGGTAGTGCCCCCCCAGGTAAATTCGCAGTAATCCAAATTGATTCAGTTTCACCTGCACCAATAGTAATCGTTGTGGCTTGGTCCCATTTTAGTCCGAATGTCCATCCATCATGTGTCAATATTTCAGAGGAAGTAAGTGTGAATGTATCTTGCCCATCACCAATATTTTCCAATGTAATTTCGAAATCACAAGCGTTCCCTGGAAGGCAATAGAATCCAGGGTCTTGCTCAACCCAACTGGGTTCGTAATCAGGATCCACTACGAATGATGCTGTTGTTGAAGCAGTAACTGATGCTTCAAGACTTTGGAGAGTAACCTGAACATTGGATGAACCTAAAGCAGAACCTTCGGATGGTTGCACGAGTAATTTGACATTACGGGATTCCCCAGGGGCGAGTTCAATACGCACACCATCGGGAATCATTGAGCCAGTCATGTGCTGGAATCTATGGTTCCAACCAGTAGGTAGATTTTGAACATCAAGAGCTACTTCATCAGTCAAATTTCCATTATTTGAGAGAGAAATTGTTGTTTCCGCCCACTCGCCAGCCTTTGCATGACCTGATTGCCCAGAACTAGCACTCAAAGAGAACTCATCAGGTCGTGCCTTCTGGTCGTAGAACATCACAATATCCTCAATCCAGTGACCAATATTGGTTCCAGCAGCATTAGAATGGAAATTAATTCTGAATTTGAATTGGCTATTCATTGCACTAGCAGGCATACCCCAATATGGGACTACATTGTTTCCAACTTGGTTAACACTAATCAGCCAACTACTTCCGTCTGATATGAAGTCTGTATCGACATCGGCACTCACGGTGGATGGAGAAATTCGTTGCCAAGAGTTTCCATTCCAGACATCAATGTCCATACCATCTCCACTATCTGCTGGCGGATTCCCTGACCATGAACTTCCTGTGTAAAAGAAACCGAGGCCGATGCCACGGGTTGGATTTGGATGCGCATCTGACGTATCTATTGTAGCGCTAATTAGTGATGTGTCCCAATTGTTACCGTAGTTCGAGGATGAGGATGTTCCACCCACGTGAAATGAATTACTTCCACTAAGGGATGCTTCGGATGACAAATACCAGTTAGAACCGAGTGTCCACGAACCAGTTGCCTCAGCACGGTCGTAGAGATTACCAATAGTCAAACTTCGAGTGCCCACATTATTGCCTGTATTCGCATCATTAGCTAGCATTGTTTCCACACGAATGGTGTGGTTTCCGGTGTAGTCTGGGATCCAACTTGTTGATACAGTTGCTTGAGTACCTGGGGCGATTATTGGGACTGAGAATGTATGTGAATATAGAATGAAATCAGCGTATTCATCGTGCAAGATATCGAGCTGCATGGAAAATGATGTGGTGGGTGTATCACCGAAATTTTCGACTCCAACTTCAATAGTTTGAGAGACCATGTACATGCCATCAATAATCCACAAATCTGCCGGGCGATTCATACCAATTGATGATGGATTTTGCGAAGAAAGTGCAGCATACTCACTGTGATCAGCAGTACTCGTATAACTCACAGTAGCACTAACTGGAGATACATCCATCCCTGCAACACGACCAGATGAAGCACTTGTACTATCAAAAGAAATGAGCGAAATTGTCAGTAGTAGAACTAGAATCACGGCAAGGCGGGGGGATGCCCGATTGGATTCTATCTGCATACGCCTCATTGCTCACTATATTGGTGAATTTATCAACACGTCGGTCAAGAGGTCGAGAAAACTCGATTAGGCAATTTCAAGGATTATTTTGTACTGCTTCTTCCCGCTCTCTGTTTTCTTTCCTTTCTTTGGCAAGGGATGCTACGTAAGCAATTAGGGGAATTATTAGAACCATACCGAAGCAGCCGACAAGAGCTGCTACAGACCAAATCATCTCAGTAACGGGGTCAACTGTAAAAGGTTCAACTTTGGTCAATTCGTGCTGAGTAAACTCAACTTCAGGAACGAGAGCGACTGCATTAATTTCCGAGTCGGATTCAACTGTTATTGTCCATATTCGTGTCCCGCTGTGCTCGTTAATGAGATCTAGCGATTTATTCTCGGCTTCTTCCAATGAATCAGCGTACAAACTACCTAAACCAGAAATTGGTAGGTTCGGGGAAACTATTCCTCGGAATATGACAGAACCCGTTTCAAGGACATCAAGAGAATGGGATTGTGACTTCGAGCAAATATTGGACTCTTCATATCCATCATCGACTTCAATACAACTGAAAGTTTCCGCTTCATCTGATCCCAACATTTCGTGATGATACCATTCTCCATCACTCACACTTAGAGTCAAAATATCTCCCTCCTTTAACTCGATAAAACTGACATTCATCCAAGTTGTTGGCAAGGTAGTAGTAAAGGTCCATGTTTGGGTGGTATTCGATTCACTGAGGCCTTGATCGGTTACTTCAGGTTCGACTTCCTCATTGGTGGTATGATAGTAATAATATGCGGAGTCAATCGTGGCTGAATAAACAGCATAAGAAAGAATCAAAATAAGAGTCAAACCGAGCCCAATCATAGTCCGAAGCATGTTCGGATTCTGGGCAAGTGCCTTCTTCATATCAAGGCCCACCGAACTAATATCTTTGAACCTTAGGTGAGAGTAACTCGCAAACACCCCTACCGTAGGTAGGCGGTCAGCGTTAAATATGGGTGGTCGGTCGGCGACCTGCTTAGGTGGCTCGCATGACCACGTTTTACGATATTCCAGCAGACTTGCTTGTACCCGCACTTGCCGTTAGGCTAGAAGGCAACAGTTCGATTACCGAACCTGAATGGGCCGAATACGTCAAAACTGGTGTCCATAAAGAGCGACCACCCACACAAAAAAACTGGTGGTATCTTCGCAATGCAGCGATTCTCCGCAAAGTGGGTCGCATGGGACCTATTGGTGTAAACCACCTTTCACAAGAATTCGGTGGTTCAAAAGATCGCGGTGCAGCACCTAATCGAGCAGCAGCAGGCAGCCGCCACATTATTCGCACATCCCTTCAACAAATGGAAGATGCCGGCCTCATCACCAGCAGATTGAATGCTGCTGGTACTGTAAACCGAGGTCGAGTATTAACTGCAGCAGGGCACAAATTATTGGATGAAGTAGCACACGAAGTCCATCCACAAGCACTGGAGCAATATCCAGGCCTTGACAAGTACTGATTAGGTGAGATTGTGGGTGAAGTTATGTCAACGGATGATGAGTTAAATCGCATCCGTGAGGCACGACGTGCTGAAATCCAGAAACAAGTTGAGGCACAAACCAATCAACAATTTGAGATGGAATCACAGCAAGCTGCAGCAGCGCAGGAAGAATCTGACCTTAGTGCCGCAATGCGAACAATTCTAACTCCTGAAGCACGAGAGAGATTAGCTCGTGTTGAAATTGCACGCCCAGATGTCGCAATAACCGTCAAGCGTCACCTTTCTACATTACATGGAAATGGACAGATTGTTCCACCGATTGATGATGCTACATTGAAGCGAATCCTGAAGGGACTAGATGATAATTCACGTCGAGAGACAACAATACGCAGAATTTGAGGGATGAATATGGCACGACACAAACCCTATGCAAAAAAGAAGCGCCTGAGTAAGGTAACAAAGCAAAACCGCCGAGTGCCTGTTTGGGTTATGATGCGAACAAACCGTAAGGTGACAACGCATCCAAAGCGCCACCACTGGCGCCGAAGTAAACTACAACGTTGAGAGTGTGAATTAGATGGCTGAAACAAAAGAAATGGTAGTTCCACTACGTGCTGCTTGGGCAGTACCACGAACACAACGTGCTGCACGTGCAATCAAGGAAATCCGCAAGCATGTCTCGCGCCACATGAAGATTCAAGAAGATGAAGAATTGTGGATCGATGAAGCTGTGAACCATGCAATTTGGGCACGCGGGATTCAAAAACCTCCACGCAAGATCCGTCTTGTTGTTACACGAGAAGAAGGATTCCCGATTGAAGTTAAACTGGTAGAGGAGTGAAAATTATGGGTAATATTCGGCCGTCATTTATCAAAATCCGTGCAATTCGATTGTGCGAAGAATATCCTGATCAGTTCAATGACAACTTTGAGCATAACAAAACGTTAGTCAATGAATACACTGATGTTGATAACAAGAGAATGCGAAACTGGATCGCTGGATATGTCACCCGATATATGCAGCGCCGTCAGGACTAGGTGTATCGAATGTCGACCCTTGAGGTCGATCAATCCGGTGAAATCGGAGTTGCTAGACACCCTCGCCGACAAATATTGATTGACTTTCTCAATCACCTAAAGGAAAACAACGTTCTCCGTTTTTCCTATCCCATGCCCGACCAAGAAAATGGTGAAGGGTGGATGATGTTTCTTTATTCTCCAGTCTCTCAAGCCGTAATCGATTCATTCGAGGCGTGAGATATGGGTAACAATTCAAACATCCCACATCCGGAATGGAATTGTGAACTTGTCATTGTCTTGATAGAACCTCAAATCGAAGGAAATATTGGAGCAGTGGCACGGTCAATTCGTAATTTCGGCCTTCATGAATTACGCATTCTCCGGCATTCTGGTGAATTTTCTGATGAAGTTAGGAAGAGAGCAAAGCATGCCCAGTCAGTAATCGAGGACTGTCAGGTCCACCAGAATTGGAGTGACTGTTTTGAAGACATCAATCTGGTAATTGGTACAAGTGGAAAGCGTGAGCATGGAGATAAGGTACTGTTCAGGCATTTCCTCCTTCCAGCAGAACTTGGCGAAAGGTTGGCTGATGTCGAAGGTAAAGTTGCCATTGTTTTCGGCCCAGAAGGCATGGGCCTCTCACAAGAAGAACTTCGAGCATGTGATTTGTTACTCACAATTCCAACATGGGAAGGTTATCCAATTCTAAATTTGAGTCATACAGTATCAATCGTTTGTTACGAGTGGTTTCAAACACTATTACCGAAGGTGGGTAAAGAGGACGCATTACCAAAAACAGTGCACAGCAAGCGTATTCTCAACCCTGAACTAAAACGTGAGATTCGAAGAAGGGCTACTGAGATAGCCAACGCATCTTCTAGGCGGGATGATCAAAAGAAATCAACTGCAGACACACTTAGTCGAGTTATATTACGTGGAATGCCCACAGATGACGAAGCACATAGCCTGCTGGGATTACTTGATGCTGCAACAAAGGCAATGGAAGAGGATGAACAATAGGAGATGTAGCCATGTTATGGTGGATGTATGCTCTCATTGCCCTGATTGGATATACTGTTCTTGTAACAATCCTTTGCCTCAAATATCCTGAAAGGCATTACAATTGGGATGACATTGATACAGGGAAGTTAGATTTCCCTTCAGAATTTGCATGGGGTGTTGCAACAGCTTCTCACCAAATTGAAGGTGGTAATGTAAACAACTGGTCTCAATTTGAATCTGCAACCGGAAAAGAACTCAGCGGGATTGCCTGTGATCATTGGAACAAATGGAAATCAGATTTTGATTTGATTGAAAAATTAGGCGTCGGTCATTACAGATTCTCAATCGAATGGAGTCGAATACAACCGAATGAAAGCGAATGGAATGAGGATGCAGTCGCCCAATATTCTGCAATGATTGATGAGTTAATCTCACGTGGAATTGAACCAATGGTCACCCTACATCATTTCTCACATCCGATTTGGTTCGAAGAAAAAGGAGGTTTTCTTAAAAATGAAAATATTCATCACTGGGTGAGTTACTGCGAGAAGATATTCGGTGTGCTGAGCGACCGTGTAACAAATTGGTGCACAGTTAATGAACCAGAAGTATTCTCAATTATGGGTTATCACATGAAGCTCTTCCCCCCTGGAATGGGTTCGATAAGAAAGACAATTCAAGTGATGAAAAATGTCGTCGAAGCCCATGCAACTGCATATCATGCTTTGAAGAAAATTCGTGCCGATGCGAAAATCGGGTTAGCAAAAAATGTCACAATCTTTGATCCCCTTCATCGATGGAACCTCATCCACTGGATTACAACATTCATACTCAATCACATTTGGAATGGAGCAATAATTTCAGCCCTCAAAAGAGGTCGAATGTTTGGTAGAAAAATACCCAATGCCAAAGATTCCCTCGATTACATGGGGCTGAATTATTACACCCACGCATTGGTCAGTCCCTTCCTTCCACAAACCATTGAAGTTGATCTACCCAAGCGTTCTCATGAAATTATGACGGAATTTGGATATCCGATGTATGCAGAAGGATTGAAGCGTTCTGTTGAATTGCTTAAACCACTAAATGTACCCATTGAGATTACTGAAAACGGTGTTGCTGACAGTGATGATTCGTTGCGCCCAATCCACCTTAAGAGACATCTTTGGATGATTTCTGAGATGATAAAATCGGGTGCAGACATCCATTCTTACTATCATTGGTCCTTAATGGACAACTTCGAATGGGCAGAGGGATATTCTCTGAGGTTCGGCCTCTATCATGTTGATTATGAAACACAAGAGAGAACCCTGCGCTCTAGCGGTGAACTGTATCGGAAAATCGTGTCCAATGAATGAATTCAGTCATCATCAGGGTCGATATCTTCAATGAGTGTAAACTCATAATCACCAGTAGCACTATCATAGTCAATATTGGAAAATACAACTTTCATTTGACGGTCTTCGAATGGATCATGAAACCAAGGTTGCCCCGCACGAAAAATAGACAAAATTTCCTTATATTCAGCCATGGACATTTTACCAGTCACTGTGTAGACTGCACTTTCAGCACCCTCGTCCATTAAATCATCACCTTCACCACCGCGAATGACCGTTCTTTGTATGCGACGTGCAATCTTCATGTGTACATTACAGCCTTGAATACGCTGCCATTCACTGCCTTCAGACTTTAACCAGCACTCATTTGCCTTCATACCCATCACATCCCCTGCTTAAATGTCAATGTATCGTTAACCCTGCCACTCTTTCCAATCGTCTCCTGAATTCGGCATCCTGTAGTAGTTGACCCCTTCAAACATTGTCCACTCATAGCCATCTTCAGCCACTCGGCCAGTGATGTCCTTTGAAGGTCCAGTTGCAGCCACTCCTGTGACCATTTCATCTTCAACGATATGAGTTTGATCTTCTGTAATATCTTCTGGTTCGATATGCTCAGGGATGTGATGTGTTTCCCCAGCCATTGCATCATCCAGTTCCGACCGTAGGCGTTCTAAGCGAATTCCTTGGTGGGGTCCAAGCAATCGTAACATCAACGAATATTCCCATTTTAGGGCTACTTTTTCGAGTTCTTTTGGTGTATTTGCATCCCGTAACATGCTTTCGAATTTTCGACATCTTGTGTTGCGAGTTACAAATCCAAACCCAATCCAAGCAAAGAGGGGGACACCACCAAAGATACCGATGAGATCCCATGCTCCCAGGCCGATTGCAGTACCTGGGATCTGAAGTTCGAAGCTGTCTATCGGATAATCATCTGGATCGTTAGGGTCTGTACCCAAACGGACCTCATCTGTGTCTGTCCAACCATCATTGTCATCGTCAGTGTCGGCATTGTCGCCTTCTTCGTCCCCGTCAAAGTTGGAACATTCCTTGTAGTCGAGAGGGAATAAATCCTCGAGATCAGGACAACCATCGTTGTCGTGGTCGCCAGGACTGGAGAGCTTTGGTAGAATATCGATGCTGTCATTGTAACCATCATTGTCAAAATCGAACAGGTAAGGATCTGCATCGGTGCCACTCAGATTGTCGCCCAATCCATCCCCATCTTGGTCAATCCATTGTGTAGGGTTGTCCGGGAACAGGTCGGCCAATCGGCCCGACAAACTGTCACCATATCCGTCACCATCACGGTCGGAGTGTTGTGTGGGGTCTGCGATGAAGACGTCTGCATCAGTTCCAGTTTGATTATCCCCAAATCCATCACCATCGATGTCCGACCATTGTGAAGGGTCGTCAGGGAACTTGTCGGCGCCTGAGCCGAGTGGATTGTCACCAAATCCATCGCCATCTGAATCGGTTTGTTGAGAGGGGTCGAACGGGAAATCGTCTGCATTGTTGCCGACATTATCTGAATCGGAATCCTGCCATTCTTCTGGATCCTCGGGGAAGGCATCGCCCTGATTGCCGGCCAACTCATCGCCATGACCGTCGCCATCGGTGTCATTCCATTGAGTGGCATCGTTGACGAAGGCATCGTCCTCATCCGCCACTCCATCGCGGTCGGCATCTGCCCAGCGGGTTGGATCATCAGGGAACCAGTCCCCTTGTGTTCCATACGGATTGTCTCCATGACCATCGCCATCGGTATCGTTTTGCTGCGTGAAGTCCATTGGGAATGCGTCTGCATTATCGCCCACTTCGTCGTTGTCAATGTCTGACCATTCAGTAGGATCATCACCAAATTCATCGCGAATATCCGGACGTCCGTCGCCATCAGAGTCAGGACACCCCTCCTCGAATTCATAGGTCGAATTCCCATGTACAGTGGGACATAAATCCACAGAGTCGTTCACCCCATCCGCATCATCATCTAAATCTTCCATTGCATCACTGCAACCATCCGAATCAATGTCAGTAAGGTTACTTGAAATCCAACCAGTCACCCCAATAGGACAACTGTCGAGAATATCTACAATTGAATCGCCATCATCATCATCATCTTCATCGGAATCCCTACAGCCATCACCATCATGATCTAGAATAGGCGACGATGCAAATCCGAATGGCGAGAAGGCACAATTGTCGACTACGTCGGGCAACATATCACCATCATCATCTAAATCAGTCAAATCAGGTGTGCCATCTCCATCATAATCAGGTGCCAGGATACCAACCATGATATCAAAATGGCCTTGACTACCCGAAACTTGTAATCCGGATGCTCTGAAAGCACCTTCGGTCTCTCCAACAACAAATACAATCCCGTCAGAATTGATGGCCAAATCGTACCCATAATCATAACCGTTGCCACCTATTGTTGTAAGCCAAGAATCAATTCCTGAGGATGAGATTCCCAACACAAAAACTTCCCAATTACCAGAAGTCACGACGGCATTTTGGCTTCCTTCAATTGACAAGGTGGTCGCAAATGCCCCTGTTACAACCACTGCATCTGACGTAGAATCATAGGCAACTCCACGAGGATGTGTCTCCGACCCCAA
>JASLKH010000062.1 GCA_030747675.1 Candidatus Thalassarchaeaceae archaeon
AATACACATGATTGGACCCCTAAATAGGCGAGCAAGTACAATTTTTGATCTGGTCAGTGTACTTGGCAGAAACCCATGGGAGGCTGTGCGAAAATCTCGTTTTTCGAAAAATACTGGTGTGCAAATTACAGATGAAAAGGCTGCTTGGGAAGAACTTATCGAACAAGGTAAATTGGATTTAGAAAATAAAATTCAATCAATGGAAATGAATGCGAAGTCACTCAAAAAGAAATTGACTGTGCTCTCAGAAGATGCTCCGAAAAACTGGGATTTGAATTCGGCACATGATGAAATTGAAAATGCGTTATCAGAATGTGAAGTTGCTAACGATGCATTGCATGATAGAACTTCAGCGGGGGTTGAAAGAGCGCTTGCTCGGGCTGAAAATCACTTGATCAAAGCGAATCCTGAAACCGAGGTCGTTGGGCAATATGATGGAGGTGACTTACTAGACCAGATGATTGAAGTTGATCCTGATGAAATCGATTTATCTGAAAAAATACTCTTGCATGATGAATTGCCTGATGATTTTGTGCACAATCAGGATTCACTAGAGGATGATGATGTTCCATTCGTTGATCTATCTTCAGAAGAAGAATGAACTAAAACCCTGTCAATTGGGCCCATGCCCATTGGAGAACATTATGATTCAAAAGGTACAGTACAGTTGATACAAATATGCAAGCGAAGTAAATGGTGCCTTTAGAAATCTGGATTGCGTCTTCGCTCTCCTCGTCGAAATATCGAATAAGACCAGCTGCTTGCTGGATATTCGGTCCTTTCGATTTCTTGTCTTTCTTAACCGCCATGCGTGTCGCCGACCTGCCTTTCGTATTTCAAGACGCCGAATACATCAAATTAGTCAAATAGTCCGATCAAGGGTCTAGTGTTTCTATCAATACAACACCATTATTGAACTCAACAATACGGCTAGCTGCATCCATTGCAGAATCCAAATCCTTTGTCATAAACAATTCTCTGCGGCGCCCATCTTCAGTTTGCAGGACCAATCTGTGACTCAACATATCCAGAACTTCACGGTCCACTGTTTGCCATATCCATGAATCAGTTTCAATTGTCATTAATGCTTCAACAGGAGCAAGTGGTCCTTGGGCCGCACCTGTACGCCGTGCGCGTTCAGTCAGTTGTGTCAACTTAGCAGCAGTCTCCACAGCATTAGTTCGATTAATTTCGCTAGATTTTGCATACCGGCTAGCCGGCTTTCGCTTAGTATTCATTCCATCCCATCCTGTATCCCTAAGGGGCTACAGTTGAATCATCGCACCCTATACAGGTATAACCATTCGGGAAGATATTGTATTTGAAAATAGCATTTTGGAACCTTTGAATGATTTCCGGTTCATTCTTCCTCGTCAACAATTAGTTCCCATGATTTGAGGTGAATATATACTACTGGTAAGCCAATAAAAACTACAAGTAATGAAATGGGTATCAAATTCTGACTAGCTAAAATTAGCAAAAATACTTGAATTAAGATTAAACCCGATATTTCCAGTGTTTTTCTTGAAAAGGTGAGAGATGGGTGGGTTTCGGTACTTGTTGCCAATATTGGCATTGTAACTACCAAAATTAAAATGGGAACAAAAGAGAACTCTATGTATTCTAGCCTTGGAAGGAAAGCAGGAGCAAAGAAAAATCCAGATAAGAAACCCCACACTTCTGGACGAGGGCGACTGTCAAAACCAATCGTTGGAAGTAACGCACCACCAAGACCACAAACCAATATCCAGCCAATTGCAATTCTGGACGACCATATTGCTTCACCAAATGTTCCAATGTTGGGCTCGGACATTGAAAGCAGCGATGTGCCAATAATAAGCACAAATGTCGAATGGAAAAACACAAATTGAAGACTCTTCCATTTATCACTACTAGTTAGCCCTCGTTCTTGGTGCACCCATGCCGATATTATGAGATGATAAATCGCTGCTATAATTAAAATCATCAATGCTGAAAGTGCTTTTTCTGAACTAAGGTCGAGTAACAGTACTATAACGCAAACAGATGCAATTAGCCTAAGAGGATGGATCGTTCTCGGACTAGAAATCTCAGCAAGAGACAGGGTTGGTAAAACAATCAAAGATAATCCAATTCCAAGAATTGGAAACATCATATTTTGCCAACCAATTGGAGACTCGATAGCTGATAATGACATATCTTCAATACTACGTGCAAATCCATCAGATGGTGTGCCCCAACCAAGTAGAACTATCCAACATAATGCCGCCCAGCGATGTATTCGTAAAGTTACATTATCTGTTTTGCGAATTGCTATCCCAATTGAAAAACCAAGCAACAAACCAAACATAATTCCTGCAGGGCCAGAGAAAACATAGGGAATGGCAGAAAATTTGTTTATCCCTTCAGGTAACCATTCGACAACTTGAGAATCATGTCCATCGGAATTCCACAGCGCATGTATTCGAAAAAATACTGTAATACTCAAAATGAGGCAAGGCACGAAATGTGCATAACGAGAAAACTTTTCTGGTAGCCATGAATGGAACATTAATAGCGGCGGGACTCCCAATAAAGCAATTGTCAATAATGCAGCAGATGGGCTAAAAGCATCGCCTCCACCAATTGCCATATCTAATGCTCATCCGACTAGGTGATTCAAGGTTGGGCGTAGCCGATGCGCTGAAATCCAATATCTCATGGGCCCAATATGAGCGGCATGGTTTCAGACTGGAATGCACATGCTGAAAAAAGTGATCTGGCCAAGCTGGTCAAGGTATTGCGACCTAATGAATATGAAAAATGGTTACAATCTGCAACACCCCGATTACCTGAAACTATACGCCTTAATCCTCTTAGAAAGGACCATGGTTGGACTGTTAAACGCTTGTTAGAAATGGGAGCCACCCCAATCACTTGGTATACTGGATCTGGTGGTGCATATTCATTACCTTGGGAAAAAGGTCGTTGCCCAGATAATAAAATTCGAGAACAAATCCAATCATTGCATGCTACTGGCCGAATTACTCAACAAGAAGCAGCATCTATGATGCCAGTTCAAGCACTTGATGTTCAACCCGGGCATCGCGTACTAGATTTATGTGCAGCACCCGGTTCAAAATCAACCCAAATTGCAGAGTCTCTTCATGGGAAAGGGTTGCTAGTTGCCAGTGAACCGAACCCCGGACGAGTGAATAATTTAGTTTCAAATATTCATCGTACAGGTCATCTAAATGTGGTTGTGGCTAAACATGATGGTCGTCATTTTCCACGAGTAGCAAAACCTGGTTTTGACCGGGTTCTAGTGGATGTTCCTTGCACTGGTACTGGAACAACTAGGAAAAATACAGACGTTTGGACAAAATGGAATTTACATTCAGGAAGAGGCATGCACAAACTGCAAGTTGATATATTGAAAAAAGGGGCTCTATTGCTCAGACCTGGTGGAAAAATGGTATACTCTACCTGCTCAATTGACCCTATTGAAAATGAAGCTGTAGTTGCTAGTATATTGAAACAGTTTCCATGGTTAGAATTGATTTCAATAAACACAAGTGATATGTTTCCTGATTTGAGAACAAGAAATGGGTATACCGATTGGCCATTGCTCGATGGCGACGGGGAAATTTCAGAACCAAAGAGAAATACTAATCAAGATTTTCAGCCCCCTTTAAATTCGGAAATTAAAGACTCATTAGTAAATTGTATTCGAGTTTGGAGTGATGAAAATGATGGTAGTGGTTTTTTCTTAGCAGTATTTGGTCAAACTGATTGTGATCATGATTGTGCGCGAGCGACGCGAACCATTCCTAGAACACCTGGACATATACCAAAACCAATTTCTGCACCTAAACTAGGAAATAATGAATTAAGGAAAGCTAGTGAAGAAGAAATCGAATATCTTAATGCTGACTGGGACATTGATTTGAATGAATTGACTCTTTGGCGAAGAGGGCCATTTGTGCATGTTTCTAGCTCAGAAATCACTGAGTGGATGTGGGCATCAAAGCGTACAACCGCTAAATTCTGCGAATATCCTGGTGAACATTGGCATCCAGTCAGAGTCGCACAAGCAGGTCAGCCGGCTTGGAAATTGCGAAAAGGCCGCAGTAGGTTATTATCAAAGGGATTGTACGGAATTGGAGGGAGAGTTTCCATGCATAGACATCAAATTTCAAAAGAATTACTCATCCGATTGTTAGATGGGGAAGAACCCGGTAAATCAACAATTATTGATGATTTTCCATCATTTGAAAATGAGAGAGATGGAGGAGTCCTTTTGGAAGTTATTGTTGAGGGGGAAATCGAATCTTGTCCAGCTTGGATTGCTGGTAAATTAAGCCTCATGATGCCTGATGCAGAAAAATTTGTTCTGAAATGGAGACTAGGTTGCACATAACGACATTCATGCGCTGCCGCGTTCTGCCACATCCATGGCAACAAAGAATGGGAGTTGGGCCCCTTTCGCTGTAACGTTCATGTTAATTGCCATTGCTGCAATTGGATTAGATGTCATTCCTAAGCATTACGAAAATGAGGAAGTATTTACTAGCAGTTCATCAGGAAAAATTCCAATGTTTGTTGAGCATTTTACAAATATCAATTCAAATTCGATACCCGACGATGGTGTTATCCGATTGGCTTGGCATACATGGGATGAAAATTTAACTAATGGTCTCGGGATACCTGCTGCAAAATATCGGGCGGAAGATCTTGGTATAAGTGAAACCGGTGTTATAGAACACCCATCAGAACCCACCCATGCAAAACTAAACATTTCGTTGAAATGGGACCAAAGTGTAGATGGAGCAATACTAAATTCAACAATAGGGATTCACATTTTCAATAATGTTTCAGATACATTAATTCTAAGAATGATTATCATAGAAAATAATGTTGAAGTAGGGGGAAGAATTCCAATGCAAAATTCTGTTGTAAGATTGTATAGAATGTCTATTGCAATTAACAATACGGCAGGTAGCCATACAACCCATCATGAATTTTTTTCAATTAGTGATTTGGTTGAACATGGAATGTCAAGAAACTTAGAGAATTATCATAATATGGATTTTATCATACTACTGTCAGACTATGAAACAGAAGAAAACCTTGCAATTCTTACCTCAAGTATGCCCGAAATCGTCACTGGACCTGGAGATACTGCAGACGTAGTGTCGACTTTATTGGGTCTTGGAATTATATTGTTCTGCTTTGGATCAATATCTCGTGCAGAATGGAAACGTGAATACATGTTACCTCGTTTAACCGGCAAAGGCAATCGACAAGGGAATCCAATGGCGATATTGAAGGCAGGAGGAGGAAATGTAATCTTACATGAAGTAAGAATAAATTCACCTTGGAAATTTGCTAGATTAATAAAATCACAGGAAATTTCATCAGGTACAGAAAAAACATTTGAAATTCGAGTTAAACCTGAACGGGGTATAGAAAAAATGCCCCATTCAATAATCGAAACAGAATGGAGCATCGAAGTTGAAGAAATGGGGAAATGGGTGTTAGACTTGACACTTAAGAAATGAACATATGTTCAAAATATCTAGATTGCATCGACATATGTTCAAAGTCTGTCGCTATTTGGCAGTATATATGATTGATGATACCGACCGGAAAATCTTGACAGTATTACTAACCGATGCTAGAACTTCTCTTCGATCTATTGCAGAGCAAGTAGGTGT
Organism: Candidatus Thalassarchaeaceae archaeon; assembly: GCA_030747675.1. GTDB lineage: Archaea > Thermoplasmatota > Poseidoniia > Poseidoniales > Thalassarchaeaceae > MGIIb-P. Next base: position 5,676 of record JASLKH010000062.1, read on the forward strand.
TGCACTTGGTACTGTGTCAAATCGTGTAAAGCGAATGGAAGAACTTGGTGTTATAAGAGGTTATCAAGTTCAAATTGA
>JASLKH010000063.1 GCA_030747675.1 Candidatus Thalassarchaeaceae archaeon
TCTGTTCGCTCCTGCATGGCCATCGTATGATGGTATGCTCAAATTAATCGGTGCTGTTCCAGTTCACGTCCCTGTTAGAAGAGACAACTATCACCCAGATATGGATGCTACAAGAGCTGCGATTACTGACAAAACTAAGGCCATTGTAATCAACTCTCCAAACAACCCAACCGGGGCTGTATATCATCCAAGTGAAATTGAAGAATTGACAGCAATCGCTGCGGAGAATGATTTGTGGATCTTTGATGACATGATTTATTCTGATTTAGTCTACTGCGAACATTCCTATGCCTCACCAGCAACATTCGAAGGTGGAAAAGAGAGAACTTTGACAATTGGCGGTTGGTCCAAAATTTGGGCAATGACCGGATGGAGGCTGGGCTGGATCACAGGCCCGAGTCATGTAATGGAGGGTGTCAAAACATGCCAAGCAAGCGCTGCAAGTCACGTTCCGACTTTCCTTATGGGAGCTGGAGCTGTTGCCCTAGGCTTAGAAGAAGACAGGATTTCATTCTTCGAATCGTTTGCTGAAAGAAGAGATGTTTTTCACGCACTTCTGCAAGAAATACCTGGAATAAATGCGCCTAAACCGGAAGGCGCATTCTACATTTTAGCAGATATTACTGGAACCGGAATGGACGATATTGAATTCGCAACCAGAGCGCTGGATGAGGCGAGGGTGCAACTTGTCCCCGGTTCTCTAATGCCCGGAGGAGAAGGTTTGGTTAGGCTAAGTTATGGAACCAATCTAGACCAAATCCGAGAAGGGTGTAAGCGCCTAAAGGACTGGCTTGAAGGCTAGTGTGTGATGACTAACTCCAATCGAAATCGCCTTCGAAAGTTTGTGGACTAATTACGTGCACTGCGCCTCCGTGGTCGAATGTTGCATAGTACAGGTTTCCATCGGGTCCGCCTGTAATCGGCAATGGCGTACCAACATCTGAGGCAAATACTTCGACTTCTCCAACCCAACCATCATCGGTTTGAGTGAAATCGATTTTCAATATCTGATGGCCTTTTGGAAGAATTGTTGCCCATGAGCCGAATACTGTGGCGTAGACTGTGTGATTATCTCCAGGTAAATTTGCAGGCCTCGTAGTCATTCCATTGACTGAAGTATGTGGCGTCCAGGTCGCTATTGGTGCTTCTGTTCCATCCGGGCGCGGGTCCTCTGGCGACTCTTCTAGCCAGCCATAATCAGCGCCGTCAACTAAGAGGTTGACTTCCTCATCAGGGAAATCTTCGCCCATGGCATCTTGCCCATTATCACTGAATAGATAGCCAATGTCATCAACCCATACGCCATCGAAAGAATTGCGAACTCCTGTTGCAAGAATGCCGTGTTCCTTTGTTGTCAAATTAACCCATAGTAGTGCTGCATTCCTATCATCATCTTCATCGCAAAGGTTGCAGGTGCTTCCACTATGCCAAACCAAAGTTCCGTTTGGAAGTAGATTTACTGCATTGGTTTGATGGTTTCCAGATGGAATTCCGTCGACTAGTGTTTCTGGATTTTCAAAATTGAAGTCATATATGCTGAGTTTTCCTTTCTCTGAAATAACAATTCCTTCTTCGACAAATACCATTCCGTGAGGATAGTCGAGACCATCGAGCAATACCTCGCCACCAATAGTAATTATTCGCCCTCCGTCCCTGTCGCAAACATGTAAAACCTCTTCATGGAATACCAAACAAGTAGGCCCCCCTAAGCCTGTTGCAATGGTTTCTTGCTCGTATCCCTTCTCATGAATTTCAGCAACCATTACTCCTGCATAAGGATAAATTTCACGAGCTAAAATTAGGAATATCAGGGAGATAACAATCGGGAGTAGTTCCCGCCTTACCTTCATTTCCTCACCTCAAAATGGTGAGCGGTATTCGCTAACTTCGTTGCTAATTCTCAACAATTGATTGTACTTAGCCACACGATCTGAGCGTGCTGGTGCTCCGGTCTTGATTTGTCCAGCACGTGTACCGACAGCCAAATCTGCAATCGTGGTATCCTCGGTTTCGCCTGAGCGATGGCTGACTACGCTGTTGAAGCCGTGAGCGGATGCTAAATCCATTGTTTCGAGGGTTTCAGTTATGGTTCCAACCTGGTTTACCTTGACTAAAATCGCATTGGCGGCCTTGGAGTCGATCCCCATAGACAGGCGTTCAGATTGAGTTACGAACAAATCGTCACCAACCAACTGTACTCTGTCGCCAATATCGCGCATGCAGTGTGACCAACTTCTCCAATCATCTTCAGCGAATCCATCTTCAATAGAAAGTAGAGGGTATTCGTCAACCCATGACGCGTAAATGTCTGATAGTTCCTCACCAGACAATGCCTTGCCGTCCATGTGATATGCTCCATCTTTGTAGAATTCTGTAGAAGCAACATCAAGGGCTATTCCAATTTCTTCAGTGCTGTATCCTGCGCCTTCAATCGCCCTAACCATGTAACCTAAGCCCGCTTCGTTTGCAGGTAGATTAGGTGCAAACCCTCCTTCATCGCCCACGCCTCCAAGCAAGCCATCAGCCTTGAGTTCGCGCTTTAGGGAGTGGTAACACTCAACGCCCGCCCGCAAAGCCTCTGGGAAAGTATCGAATCCATGAGGCATTACCATGAATTCCTGGACATCGACATTTGATGCTGCGTGCGCTCCGCCATTGAGAATATTCAACATTGGAACTGGCATTAAGCCACCAGCAACTCCGCCAACATATCGCCACAATGGTAGTTCATGGAGTGCAGCACCTGCGTGAAGACATGCCATCGAAACACCTAGCATTGCATTCGCTCCAAGGTTAGCTTTGTTTGGAGTACCATCTAATTCGATCATAACTTCATCAATCGCTTTTTGGTCATCTACCGGCATGCCGACGAGTGCTTCTTGGATGGTTTCAACAACATTGTTTACCGCATTGTCGACACCCTTTCCTAACCAACGAGATGAGTCCCCGTCTCGCAATTCAATCGCTTCATGAGCGCCTGTTGAGGCTCCGCTAGGAACCATTGCACGGCCGAGTAAATTGCCGCCAACATAACAGTCGACTTCGACTGTAGGGTTGCCACGGCTATCTAGAACCATTCGAGCGTCGAGACCGGAAATGATGTCTGACATTGAGTTGCCTCTAAATTGGCCGAGGAGTAACCCGTCCTTGAATCAAACGGAGGAAATCAGGCTTGATTGAGCCACTTCATCCATCCAGAAATTTTTGATTGAGTTTCTGGGATCTCGTGATCGCTTGTGCAATCTCTTACCCAGCAGAGTTGTTCAGATTCTGGAGTGATTGAGAATAGCTCTCCTCTGAAAAGTAATTCTTCATCCTCATTTTGTTCCGGTCTTTTATCTTCAACAAAACAGTGAACTAGGCTGCGAGGATAGTGACGCATAACACCTAATTCTGGAGAGCAAAATAGTAGAGAGGATTTGAGAAATACAAGAGAGTCCCCTGAAGTTTCATCAACTTCATGCCCCTGAATCTGGCAATCATTCAAGACTGCAGATACATCGACCTGATACCAGTCAGAATATTTCTTAGGAATATCTAATGTCAAAACCTCATCAAGGAAGGCTTGTACTTCAGCGTGTGAAACTGTCTCTGCAGTGTTCATCGCGTTATCTGACACACAGGCTACTTTTAAGGAAATGGATTTTCAATTTGATGTAAAAATAAAACAAAATGAAATAAAATAATGTTAAAATAAATAAAAAATAAAAAATATTTTAGAAAATTAATTTCCATATTTTTACAAAAAACAGTCAAAATACTACCGTTTATAATACAAATTAAACACTTTCATAAACATAAACCGGCACGGACTAACATGGTCCGAATCGCAGAAATCGATCGTGCAATCCTCGCAGAATTAAGAAAAAATGGCAGAATGTCATATGTCGAATTAGCGAAATTGGTTGGTGCAAGTGAGCGTACAGTTCGCACACACGTACGACGCATGGAAGAAATGGGTACTATTCGTGGATACACCATCCGTGAAGGTGGTGTCGGACTCACCGCATTAATCAGAATCAAAGTCTCACCTGGTGCAGAAATCGGAACCTTTGCTGGTGAAGTTACTGGTTGGGAAGGTGTTGA
>JASLKH010000064.1 GCA_030747675.1 Candidatus Thalassarchaeaceae archaeon
AACATCTCCAACAAACCAAACAATTAGTGATGTTGCCATTAAAGTTGCAATAGTCATCCCGGAAACAGGTGAATTACTTGACCCCACAACTCCTGCAATGTAGCCTGCAACAGCGGAAAAGAAGAAGGCTGTAAGTGCAAGAAAGAGGGCACCAACAGCAGCCAATATTGCTGCTTGTGCAATAGTGGCACCTTGTGCTGAAATCCGCCACAGGTAGAAGCAGAATGTTAAAACAAGAATGCAAATTAAAACCCATATCATACGGGACATAGGTAAGTCCTGCTCAGTACGGGGCAAGTCATATTCTTCATCTTCGTTTTCACTAGCAACAACTTTTCTTACGCCCTTAACAATTGTTTTTCTCATTGACCAAAGCGTCCATAACCCACCAACAACCATACACCCTACGCCAACAAATCGAACATGTGTTGCCCACAGAGATGAGAATCCATGTGCTGCGTCTATTGCACTTCCATCACTACCAATTCCACTAGGCCATCCATGAATTAATCCATAAACTGGAGTAATCAAAAATACACCGATCATTGCGCCTAAGAAAATGTACGATGCAATTCTTAAACCTACAATGTATCCAACTGATAGTAAAGCAAGAGATAAGTCAGCGGCAAAGTAAATCCTGCCACTAAAAAATTCGGCAGCAGAGTAGACTTTACCTTGTGTGATCTGAAACCCCTTAACAAACCATCCATAAATCATGCCAAGACCTAGTGCATATAGGATGACTACAAGTGAGGAACCACCTTTTTCACCTGCGACAAGAACTTCCTCACAAGCAATTCCTTCGGGATACAGTAATGCTTCTTCGACAATGAAAACCCGACGCAAAGTAATTGTGAAAATTGTGCCCAAGATACCACCCAATAATGCAACAGAGAATGTTGTAGCTAAATCCATATCGTACCCCATTACCAGTAGGGCCGGCATAGTGAAAATTATACCAGCAGCAAGACTCTCTCCAGCAGAAGTCATAGTTTGGACAACATTGTTTTCCAATATTGATACGTCCTTGAATTTCATTAGGCGCAGTACAAGCATTGACATTACGGCAGCAGGAATTGACGCAGAAACAGTCATGCCCATGTATAATCCAAGGTAGGTATTGGCTGCAGTCATCAATGCCCCAAGAACCAATCCTAGAATTATCGCCCGAATAGTCAATTCAGGTAGTGATTTGTGTGCAGGGACATATGGGTTGTGCATCACATCACCGCGTCTCCGAGAGATGATTGGGATGTATAGAATCCGGTGCAGTGGCTAGCAATTAGTGAGGGACATATTACAGGAGAATGATAAGTAACCTATGCACCCGTCAACATGGTTCTATGGAGTCTGACACCGAAGTAGACAATTTTCAAGCCTTGTCTTGGCATTCTATTCCAATTTCAGATGTGCTTGAAAATTTAGGTACAACGGAGGAGGGCTTAACTTCTGAGGAAGTGCTGAAAAGAAGAGATAATCATGGAGAAAATAAACTCGATGAAAAACCACCTATCCCAAAATGGGTACGATTTTTAGAACAATTTCGCGACCCAATGGTCTACCTGCTGATGCTTGCTGCAGTAATTGCTACAATTTTCGAGCCGGAAGATATTGGTACCCCTATATTCATTGTTTTCGCCCTTACTTTGAACGCGTTCTTTGGATATATACAAGAAGCTAAGGCCGAAGAAGCGATGGATTCGTTAAAGAAATTGCTTGTTTGCCACTGCGTTGCTATTCGCAACGGAACTGAAGAGAAAGTCAGTATCGAAGAACTTGTGCCTGGGGATATCATTTGGTTAGAGGATGGTCTTAATGTCCCTGCCGATATTCGGTTAGTCGAAGTTCATCAATTACAGATTGATGAGTCAAGTTTAACAGGTGAATCTGATTCTATTCACAAATCGTTGGAAACCTGCCATGCAGATGCAATTTTACAAGAGCAGTCAAATATGTGTTTTATGGGTACTGTGACCTCTTCTGGAAGGGCTAAAGCAGTAGTCGTCCGTACTGGGATGAAAACAGTACTTGGGGGCATTGCTAGTGGAATAAGTGATGTAACCACACCTAAAACCCCACTTGAAATAAAATTGCATTCACTTGGTAGCATCCTTGGATTCGTTGCAGTAACAATAGCAGTATTGTTGCTTGGTTTACAAGTAGTTAGTGCATGGTTCAGTGGAGATAGAGGAAACGAATTATACGAAGTAATGGCGGATCAATTCCTAGTTGCAGTAGCAATTTTCGTTGCAATAGTGCCTGAAGGGTTGCCGATTATTCTGGTTGTTACTTTGGCCATGGGGATGCGAAATATGGCTCGACAAAAAGCAATTGTTCGCAGGATGAAGGCAGTTGAAACATTGGGATCTACTACAATAATTTGCACAGATAAGACTGGTACACTTACGCGTAATGAGATGACTGTCCGATCATTTTTATTTGATGGAGTAAGTTATGGTGTATCTGGTCGCGGATTCGATCCCACCAAGGGCCGATTACAAAAAGATGGCATGGATATACCTGAGTCTGAATTGGCAGAATTATACACCAATCAAGGGTTTAGATTAACAATTGCAACTTCGCTACTTTGTCAAAATTCAAATGTCAAACTCGTTGACGATGAATGGCAGGCGATTGGAGATCCAACGGATTCTGCTTGCGCTGTTTTTGGCTGGAAAATGCGAGAATCAGTTGACACATTTAGGCGCAAACACCCCAGGTTCAGAGAGTATACTTTTGATCGCAACCGCAAACGGATGACAACCATCCATGAATTTGATGGGGAACGATGGGCATTTTCGAAAGGAGCTCTGGGGCCTTTTATGCAATCAGTTACTGACATTTATGAAAATGGAAGTGTTGTACCTATTGAAGCCCGACATAAGGACATAATTTCTGAGGTTAATTTGGACTATGCTTCACGTGCGTTACGAGTTCTTGCCCTTTGTGCCCGTAAAATTACGAGTGATGTTGACATCGAAAGCGTATCTGATGTTGAGAGTGATATGATTTTCCTAGGTCTTGTTGGTATTATGGACCCACCTAGGCCAGAAGTGCCCGATTCAATTTCAAAATGTCATGAAGCAGGGATTCGGGTGATGATGATTACTGGTGACCAGAGAATGACTGCAATGGCCGTTGGTCGTGAAATTGGTATCGTAATAGATGATTCAGACCACATGAGTGGCAAGGAATTACGTGAATGCACTGATGAAATGTTAGATGAACGCCTTGACACAGTTGCAGTTTTCAGCCGAGTCACTCCTGATCAGAAATTACGGATAGTCGAGCGTTTGCAGTCATCAGGCCATGTTGTTGCAATGACTGGAGATGGGGACAATGATGCTCCTGCACTATCTCAGGCTAACATTGGTGTAGCCATGGGCCTTTCAGGCACAGACGTAGCCAGAGATGCTTCAGACATGGTACTTCAAGATGATAACTTTTCGAATATAGTTTCCGCGGTTGAAGAAGGGCGAAAGATATACCTGAATATACGAAATTTTGTCCGATACCAGATTTCAACTAATGTAGCAGCAGTTCTCTTGATTCTCGTTTCTACATTCATTTTTGGATGGGATTTGCCATTAACTCCAACGCAATTACTTGTGATCAATATTTTGATGGATGGGCCACCTGCAGTGGCCCTTGGCATTGAAAGGCGTCATTCCAACGTCATGGCCCATCCACCACGTAGACTGAATGAATCGCTCCCTTCTCCTCCAGATATGGTATTGATCGCCTTCCTTGGATTAATTATGGTGATAGGTACAGTCGCAGTATTTTGGTTCTCAGGTGGAGGAATCATCAGTGGTGATCCATGTACGGAATTCGATGGGTCAATAGAAGAAGAATACTTGGATCCATCATCGGGAGAATGCATTGAAGGTGAATGGGAGGCCGATGCAAAAATCAGATTCAATAAGGCCCAAACAATGGCCTTTTCAGTCTTTGTGATATACCAATTATTCAATGTTTTAAACTGTAGAAGTATGAATAGAAGTATATTCCAATTAGGCGTATTCAATAACAAAGCCATAACAATCTCATTTGCAATTAGCACAGTATTCTTGTTATTGATGGTACAGGGGGCTGCAGTTGATCTCCCATTCATTGGAATCAACATGGGTCAGTTGCTATCTGTAGTGCCACTAACTTTGGAAGACTGGGCAATCATATTCGCTATTGCTTCTAGCGTATTTTTAGCAGATGAATTACGGAAACTAATCTTCCGTTCACGAGATTTGTCACGGATGCGATAAACGCGTCTTTTAATCACAAGGTTCGTTCCGCAATGCGTTAGCATGTCATCATGGGGCCCAGTATCGAAGTCTCAATTGGTCAATCCTGACTGGATTCAATCATTAAACGAAATTTTACCCCCAACTGATCACTTCCCCACTCACTTATGGAGTATTATTGATAATTTGCGGAAAGGCATCCCACTCAACAAAGAACAAGGTCTTTCGTTATACAATTTACAAGATCTAAATTTGTTGGGATATCTTGCAAATTCTGTCAAAGTAGCACGATATGGGAAATCCGTATTTTTCAACTCCAATTTACATGTTAACCATACCAATATTTGCCGCTTAGCCTGCAAGTTTTGCGCATTTAGACGGGGGTCGAAGGCGAAAGATGCGTACTCCCTCTCAATCGCAGAATATATCGAACGAATTAGGCCATTTCAGAATTCTATCGATGAAGTACATACAGTTGGGGGGTTACATCCTGACTGGGGAGTTGAACATTATGAGGAATTATATTTGGCTACTAAAACGGAATTCCCTCACATTCATATCAAATCCTTAACAGCAGTTGAAGTTCAACATATTGCTACGATAAGTAATATCTCGATTACAGCAACTCTCGATAGACTACGAGAGGCTGGTTTAGATTCATTACCAGGCGGTGGCGCTGAAATATTGAATGACGATATACGCGATATCATCTGTAAAGGGAAGGAATCTTCACAAGAATATCTTGACATTCACTGTGCAGCCCATCGCCTGGGAATCCAAACTAATTGCACAATGCTTTTCGGTACTGTCGAATCACCTGAACATAGAATCGAACATTTGATTTCATTACGTTCATTACAGCAAGAGACTAACGGTTTCCAGTGTTTTGTTCCATATCCTTACTTACCTGATAATTCACGCCTTCCTGAGGCTCAATTATCTAGTACGAGCGAAATATTGCGAATGATTGCACTATCGCGATTAATGCTCAATAATATCCCCCACATTAAGGCATACAGAATGAATTTTGGAGACAGTAATGCATTCCTCGCTCTCAATTATGGGGCTGATGATGTTGATGGAACTGTTGGTCATGAAGAAATAATGCATGAAGCGGGGTCAACAACACACCTCAGTGATGACAGGACATCATTGGCACAATCAATAATTGACGAGGACCTTGTACCAATCCAGCGAAATTCATTATACTCAAATTTCAAGAAGTATATTGATGACGATGATGACAATTCAGGTGTCAATTTACCCATGGCCAGATTGGAGGTGTAATATTGCAACAATGGCAAAATGTTCTTGGGAGAGTTTCATTCGTTAATTGTGACCCACTGTATCATAATTTACCTCGTGAATGGGAAATTCTTCCTGCTCCACCGTCATGGCTGACCGGTCACCTTTTGCGCAAGGATTGCATCATTGCACCAATACCGACAGCTGATTTTGCAAAGAATGCCGATAAACTCCAATTAATTCCAGGTCTAGGTATTGTGTCAAAAGGGACAGTAGGTTCTGTCTTACTTTTTGGAAACCGTGATCCCACTTTGATGCGTGATATTGCCCTCCCCACTGATTCATCTACCAGCAGAAAACTGATGATGTGGGTATTGGAACAAATGGGAATTAACCCTCGTCCTGTTGATATGGGCCCTGATTTGGAGCAAATGCTGACTAGGTGCGATGGTGCCCTATTAATTGGGGACCGAGCAATGGATGAAGCAGCAAGACATCCAGAGCTGGTTAAGATTGATCTTGGCCAGGCGTGGTATGAACTGACAGGATATCCAATGGTTTTCGGAGTATTTGCAGCGCATAAAGACACAGATGCCGTGAAGTTAAATGGAGTACGTGATTTATTTATGGAGCAGTTAAATCTGTTTCAAAACGACACTATTCATCGTAGAGATGTGATTGAATCAACATCACATAGGAGCGGATTTTCAAAGGAAAGGGTGCAGCAATACTTCGACGAGGAAGTTGGGTGGTTACTTGACAGTGCGAGCACAAAAGGACTCGATTATTTCTTGGAAAACGTATGTGGAATCAATGAGTACCATGAGTTGGAGCAACAATAACTCATTTCTTACGTCTCACGGGCCTTCTTTTGGGTTTTTCATTGACATCCTCTCCAACTAGGAATTTAAGCGCATCAGTCATTGAATCATCATCCAGATCATCTGAATGGGTATCAATTTCAGCAGAATCCAGTAAATGACTGAGTTCATGTTCAACTTTCGCTGATGGTTGAGCCTTTGTTCTACGCACCTTGCGTGCACTGAATCCCTCGTTTTCTGCATAGTCAGCATCTCGATTTTTTATATCTCGCATAACAGCAGATGGCGGTTTTGGTTTTCGTGATAAGTCACGTTCGACTGCTTCGGGAGGCTGGGGACGTCTTCGAGTAGACTGCTCTGAATTTAAGTCACCCTCTTCGGTATGACCTGTGTCATATTCATCATATTCATCATATTCATCATATTCATCATATTCATCATATTCATCATATTCCTCTTCGACATCAAAGGATATGCGATTCCGGTGCCGGATTGTACCTAATATCATCACTGATAATGAAAGAATGGCTATAGCAATAAGAATATAGCGGAAATCAACAACATATTGAGTGATAATTTCAACGGTTGTTTCCTCTTCTTTAGGAGGTAATTGTATTAATTTTTCAACAGGCTCTTGAGATGAGTGCCAGACCTCTATTTCAATTCTAGAACCCGATGAGTCATGGAGTTCAACATTGATTGGACTTGTATGTACTACCATGCCTATAGAACCCTGGAGTTCTGGAACATTGTGGTCCATAGTGAAGTTGTACGGTGCCACAACAGGGGCACTTAATTGTGCTGAAATAGTCCATGAAATGAGGACCCTAGTATTGGCATCATCACGAATAGTCTCATGCAAGCCTGAATCAATGGAGCACTCAATTGAATCCACAGTTAGTATCCGACCTTCAATGTCAACTGCTTGTTCCCAAGCATTGATCATCCCACTTGAATTATATTCACTACAAATAACATTTTGAAATAATTGGTATTCTTCATAATCAACGAGGTTATTTTGATAAATTGACGAAAATGCAAGAGTTCGTAGTTCAGCACTCTTTTCAGATCCCAAGGAAATAGTATCGGTAATCACAACACCGGCTCCGGCGATATCAACTTCGATATGTCGTATAGTTGTTTGATCAGGGTTTCTTTCACAATTACTTCCTTCAGTGCATATCGTGTCATAAATATCTAAAATCCCATCGCCATCATCGTCATCATCAATTAAATCTGATGTCCCATCAAAATCAGTATCCAAACCCTGATTTTTCACTGCGTAAGGCCGATAGTTAGTGAAAAATGAGACTTGGGATTCTCCTGTTGCTATGGCGATTTGTTCTAAGTACGGATGTATAGCGAAGTACTCGCACAAGTGCCCAATTTGCAAAACACTATGCTCCAAATCTTGATTTGTGGTGCTAAGATTGAAGAATTGTAAGTGGCGCGGCATTTCTTCTGAATGGACCGGGTTTAGTATAGCAATGTATTCATCGTCAGGAGTAAATCTGATTCGTGTTGCACCATCTGTGTGTATGTCTTCATCACCTATGATTTGCCCATAATAAGAATGGGTTTCA
>JASLKH010000065.1 GCA_030747675.1 Candidatus Thalassarchaeaceae archaeon
CAATGTCAGCAAACACGTCAATGACGAATTGGTTGCCTAATGGCACTGGTATCGTAACTTTCACAGTCCATAATGCAGGTTCTGCTGAAGCAGAGTCGATTTATTCGATTTCTTCAACAGGGGTATGTACCGGCACATTGAGCGCCAATGATGCAGATGGATCACGATTGTTGACGGGTAGTAACGAACATGTTGACATCAGCGTGAACATCAGTAATTCTGCAAGTGAAGGTGATGTTTGCAATCTTACATTATTTGCTTGGGAAGAGATTGGTGAACACAATTACACGCATTCATATCCTCTTCTAATTGGCGCGGCTCATCAAATATATTTGGAGAATATCACATCTTTAGAAATAAGCCCTGGTAATTCGGCATCTGGCATAGTAACAATTCGAAACTTAGGTACCGAAGAGAACTCAATTCGAATAACTGCATCTGCAAATAATTTAGAAATCAATACAAGTTCGACCTTTGTTCCTGTATCTTCGGGAGAAAGTATTGATTTGAGTTGGTCTACATTTGTAAGCACCAATACAGAATTTGTGGGTGAACAGATTATTTCCTTCACAGCATCGACACAAGACGGTCATGCCGAAATTAACTTCACTAGCATTGTTGATATTTCACCTTGGTCATCGCTTAGAATGTCAGGCCCTCTCGGTGGAACATTTACTGTAGGCTCTGATTCACCAGCGGTAGTAACCATGGTGCTTACCAATGATGGAACTGGTTCAGCCAATGCTACTCTTGATTGGAGTGGGGTGCCACCAGGTTTCCTCATTACGCCAGGAAATGAAACAACAGTCAATCTCACAAATGATTCAGAAATTCCAATTCTAGTTGAGATTGATAGTAGTCTTACAACAGGATCTTATGCATTCACCATCATAGCCAAGAACCCTGAAAATGGCCAAATTTGGGATACTGTTGCTTTGGAAGCACAAGTGAACCAACGGGCTGAGGTGCGGCTATTGGTTGCAAGTAATTCATTGCCCGTATCCAGCCTTGCAGATTCTTCATTTACAGTCACAGTAATTAATGATGGGAATGAAGTTGATACATTCTCATTGAGTTTGGAAGGTGCTTCTGGTTTTGATGTCAGTATATCTCCCCAAACAATCCAATTGGGCCAGAGTCAGAGTGGAGACGTCACAGTCACTTTACGTCGTACTGGTGCACAGGGAGACGTCACTATGATTCTTACTGGTACTAGCCAAAGTGATAGTACAGTAACAAATTCTCTGAATATTACAGCGACTTACCCCAATGTGGAAGTCCGCTCGACTATAGCAACGACTGCGACCCAAGTGAGTGCCGAAGGCCAAATCTCTATCACTCTCTTCCTTGAAAATCGTGGTGAGGCCGAAGACACTCTACTCTTAACCGGGCCCACCGGATTCGCATGTAATCACCCCTCACAAATTACTCTTGATGCCGGAGCTCCCGCAAGTAGTTACACAGTCACCTGCAATCCGAATGCAGATCTCTTGGCGGGGGTGCATTGGCTTAATTTCACTGCGACATCCCTAGCAGACGCGACTGAATTTTCAACATCTTCAGCACAAATTGAAGTTTTACCCGCTCGTACTGCTACAGGAAACCCAATAATTTCCATAGAGTTCACTGGTGACAATTGGGAATTGCCTTGGAATAGTTCTGCAACCTTCACTGTGTTGGTCACAAACAATGGAAATGAAAGGGTCACAGGATTCCTTTTGCTTACAGGAGAGCATGCTTTGGACATGTATCCTGAATGGGCTCTTGTTGAATCGGGGCAATCTATAACAGTATTTTCAGTAGGGCCAGGAGCATCTTCAACATATTCGCTTTCAATCCGACCAGTAGGAAGAGCTGATGTTGGTACAGTTGACTTGAGGATTGAGGCCTCAGGAACACTTGACGATGGCCATGGATATTCTATTCCAAGCAACACTGTACAAATCACTGTAGAACACGAACCAGAGGAACCGACGGAGGCAGTTTTGTGGAAGGGTGGCCCGATGGTCAATGCGGCGAATTTAGCTATTGCAATGCTTTCAGGATGGATTTTCGCGGGACTTCTAATTTTGTGGATACGTCGTGGTTCCCGTAAGCGACAAGACAAAATCATCAGTGATGCTTGGGCAGATACAGAAGATGAAGTGGAAAAAGATGATGATCTCAAGGATGGAGAGGTGCGAGGAGATGAAGATGGAACCGCACGATGCCATTCTTGTGATTCTAGAATCCGACTTCCTGCGGATAAAGAACCACCCTTCCGATTCAAGTGCCCAACATGCAGCACAATGAATCGTGTAGTGGAACCGCGTGAGGACTAGTGTCGTTCGGCAATTAGTAAGAATGCGGTATGCCCCATTGGTGTATTTCCTGGACGAACTCCGCCACGACTTGCTTTAGTCCACACTCGTTCAATTATTTCTCCAGCCCAATCTATTTCGAGACCAAGTTCTTCACAGGTAGTCCAAGCTCGTTCCAATTGACTTGATACGGGACAATAACAGGCTAATCGTCCTCCTTTGCGCAGAAGACTGCTAACGCTAGGAATGGCTAACCAAGGTTCAGGTAAATCAAGAATAATTGCATCCAGTTCACCTACCAATTCTTGTATTGATAATACGACATCATCTGAAGCAACATCGCCTTCAAGAAGAGTCCAAGTGGGGAATTCAGGTAATGAACCTGAAGCCCGCATCATATTCTCATGTCCTACTTCAGCATGTTCAGGACGATTTTCAACTGAAATTAAATTTCCACTTGAGCCTAGTACATTTGCCAGATGGAGTGCGAGACCCCCTGACCCGTGACCGGCTTCGAGAACATTTTGTCCACTTCCTATTCCCATCCATGCAAGCAAAAATCCTGCATCCTTTGGATTGATGATTTGTGCTCTTCTCTTCATTCCTTTCCTTAATTCTGGTAGTCCGGCATTAAATAAAGTGAAAGCCTTTTGTCCAATCACTATTCGATCACCTATTTTCGATTCGTTTAGGACACTATTTGGGTTAAATCTTCCAATCCCCTTTACTTTGACTTCTTTGTCAGATAGAGGGACAATATATGTCCGTCCATCAGATTCGCGTAGAGCAATGAATTGGGAATTATTCCCCTTGTTATTTTCTGTCATTTTAGCACGTCCTGGTTCCTAGGAACACAATCTCGTGATGGAGATACCGACCCTGAGGCGGCTGAGTGATAACCTTGCGAACACGGCTTAGCGTATCAAACCAATTATTGGTCATTTATTATCGCCCATGGGGGCTATAGCCCCCTTGGGCGCATTTTGAATCCATACCGCACATTAAAGGAGGTGGCCGGGTCCGAGAGATTGGAAGAGGTGTGGCTATGTCGGTCGATGATTCCCATGATGTTGATGATGGAATTACTGATGAAGCAGCAGTCATCGAAGGTATCGACCAACCTGTGGCCGATGAATCTCAGTTTGGGATGGGCACAATTGTTGAAGGGGCAAATGATCCCTTAGTCGAAGAAAGTGTTGATGAATGGCTTGAAGGGATTTCGTTTGAATCAACAGAGGACGTCCCCATTCCTGAGCGTTTAGTTGACCAAGTTATTGGTCAAGAAGATGCGGCGATTGTAATTCGAAAGGCTGCAGAACAACGGCGCCACATGTTGATGATTGGGGACCCTGGTACGGGGAAGAGTATGCTGGCCAAAGCCATGACAGAACTCATGCCTTCAGAGTCAATGGAAGATACAATGTGTTATCCGAATGATGATGATGATAATGAACCCCGAATTCGTACTGTTCCTGCAGGCCGAGGTGATAGGATTGTCAAAGATCGTCGTGCGCAACTCCGCGAGCAACGTGAACGCACTAGTCGGACATTGATGTTCATTGCATTGTTAATTGGTGCAGCCCTATTACTAGCTACAATCCAATCTGGCGATATTGTGATGTTACTATTTGGAATGTTCATCCTGGCCTTTGGATACATGTTCATCAAAAATCGACTTGTGTCAGGTGATGAGGCAAGAATCCCCAAATTATTGGTTAAACGTAAGAGGGGCGAACTACCTCCATTTATTGATGCAACCGGAACATTAGCGGGGAGCCTTCTTGGCGATGTTCGACATGACCCCTTCCAATCAGGTGGTATGGAAACTCCAGCACATGAACGTGTTGAAGCTGGTGCGATTCACAAGGCCCATGGCGGTGTTTTGTTTATTGATGAGATTAACCTTCTCCGATTGGAGGAGCAACAGGCATTGCTTACTGCAATGCAGGAGCGCGCTTTTCCAATTTCAGGGCGTTCCGAACGAAGCAGTGGTGCCTTGACTAAAACTGAACCAGTCCCCTGTGATTTTATTTTAGTAGCTGCAGGGAACTTAGATGCAGTTCAGCACATGCACCCTGCTTTGCGAAGTCGTGTGCGAGGTTATGGTTACGAGGTGTATGTCAATAGTACAATGAGAGATACAGCAAGAAACCGCCGCCGTTTAATCAGATTCATAGCTCAAGAGGTGCGGAATGAACAAAAGAAGAGACTTGGAAATCCAATTCCACAATTTGATCGTTCAGCAGTAGGAGTAATTCTTCGGGAAGCACAACGACGTTCAGGTCGCCGAGGGAAACTAACTCTACGACTTAGGGAATTAGGTGGTCTAGTCCGCATTGCAGGAGACCTTGCTTGCGAAGAAAATGCTCCCCTCACTTCTGCACGACATGTGCTAGGTGCGCGAAGGATAGCACGTCCTCTTGAACAGCAAGTAGCAGATAGAATGATCGAACATCGCCAAGATTACGCTTTGTTAGTAAATTCTGGCGAGCGTGTTGGACGTGTGAATGGCCTCGCTGTGTTGGGTGCAGATAGCGGTATGTCAGATTTCAGTGGAATCATGCTCCCCGTCGAAGCTCTTGTTACACCTACACAATCAAAATCAGGGTCTGTTTTCGCTACAGGTGGCCTATCTGACCTTGCTAAGGAAAGCGTCACAAATGTAAGTGCAGTGATTAAGAAATTAACAGGGAAGAATGTAGCTGATTATGATATTCATATTCAGTTTGTAGATACTCATGGCGTGGACGGAGATAGTGCAAGTATCACTATTGCAACTGCTATAATTTCAGCATTTGAAGATATCCCGATAGATCAAAATTTAGCGATGACAGGTTCGCTTTCTGTACGCGGAGAGGTATTACCAATAGGTGGTGTTACTGCGAAGATTGAGGCGGCGGCTAAGAGTGGAATTAACAAAGTAATCATCCCCCGTGCCAATCTCAAGGATGTATTGATTGATGATCAGTACAAAGACCAGGTGGAAGTTATCGCAGTAGATACTCTAGATGAGGTAATGGAAAATGCCCTTGTGTCAAATGAAAACAAGAGTTCTTTGGTCGAACGCTTGGGTTCGGTAATCGATCGTTTGACTCCAAACCCTAGTGGCCAACCCTCTGCTTGAGAGCAGACTTATTCACTAATCGAATAAGCGTGAGTCATGGGTTCAGAGAGCAATGCTCGTGGGAGCATGAGTATTTTGTTTCTCGTTGTACTAATTGATATGATTGGATTTACCTTAGTGATTCCATTTCTAACATATTTTATTCAGGACCTCGCTCATGGTGATGGCTTTACAGACATAGGTACACGAGATAGGTGGGTAGGGATTGTTCTTGCAGCATACACATTTGGACAATTCATATTCACTCCAATTTTGGGGACTTTGTCAGATAGTGTTGGGAGGCGACCAATCATACTATTTGGTTTGATTTCAAATACTATTTTTCTCATATCCTTCGGATTGTCTGGAAGTCTTTGGTTCGCATTACTTGTTAGATTTCTTGCTGGTGCAGGCAATGGGAATATTGCCGTTGCACGCGCGTATGTAGGCGACATCAGTACACCTGAGCAAACTGCAGGGAGAATGGGGTTGATTGGGGCTGCTTTCGGTTTAGGTTTCATGATTGGACCTTTTATTGGAGGCGTTCTAACAGATCCGGCCACTTCCTTTGGAGGATTTTTCGATACCGAATGGTGGAAATCACATCCATATTTTTTACCATGTTTATTTGCAGGTTCTTTGTCTGCCACCTCTTTTGTATTTGCTTTACGTTATTTACCAGAGAGTTTACCTCTTCAATCTAGAACTGTAATTGACAGTAATGCTCCAAAAGGATTCAAGAGAGTTCTCAATAATTTACTCGGTGTTCGTGATTTAAATCCTCAAATTAGGACACTAATTTTGGTTAATGCCCTCTTCTTACTGTCATTTACAATGATGCATGCAACATTCATATTATTCACTGGGATGGAAATAGTAAATGGTGGTTTAGGGTATGATGCATATCAAAACGGACTCATATTTGCATATGTTGGGCTGATTGGAGTTATTGTGCAAGGAGGATTAATTCGTCCGTTAGTGAGGCGCTACAACCCTCGCCATTTGATGGTCATGGGGATTTTTATTTGTGGAATTGGACTGGGATGGATACCTTATCTTGAGCCCACTCCTTTTGCAATAGGATTAGTGGCAATGACATGTATAGCAGTTGGAAACGGTTTGTTCCAACCTACTCAAAATACCTTAATCACATTTGAAGCCAGATTCCAGCAACTAGATTTGGGGCGGGTAATGGGTGCACAAGAAGGGTTTGGTGCCCTTTCTCGAGTCATAGGCCCGGTTTTTGCAGCCTTTGTTTGGGCAGAAACAGTTGATGGAACTGGATTTTGGACCTATCACACTGTTTTTCGAATATGTGCAATAATAATGGCCTTTGCAATTATTGCTCAAATCAGAATGAAATTAAGCATGAATTCTGAAGAAGAATAAATGCAATTATGATTCTTTACTTAGCAATCAGGAGTGAAGATCACCAAGCATTTGTTCTAATGCTGTATTTATCTGTAAAATTAGCGTGCCGAACTCCATAGGAATGTTCGGGTCTTCGTATAATTCTTCCAATTTCGCCTGTGTGATAGCAATTCGGACATCCATCTGTTTTGATTTATTTTTCAACCACTTTTCGATGGTATCTTTTGCCCCTTTTCTTATGTTTCTCGGGACCTTTGGGTCATCTAATTGCTCAATTACAGTTGCAATTTGCTCGATCCGCTTTTCTATTTCGATAGTCATGTGAACACCCTCCGAACTGCGGCTCGTATCGTTGGGGGGCCACGCTTGCTTTAAGGCGATTTCCCGTGCCAGCACTGATGACGATGCTAGAATCTACCAATCCTTTGGAAATTATCGGCTGGACCCGAGTGGTAGTTCTCGTACTCTGTTTCGGTGGAGCGGCATGGCTGGACCATAAAACGAGACGCGTTTCCAATGAGTGGTGGTGGAGTTGGTCTAAACCTGCAATCTTTCTTCTAATATTGGAACTTTTGTTGCTTGAGGCCGATTGGATGATTTGGCTCACAGCTTCTGCTGCGTTATCATTTGCATCAACTGCATTAATTGGTCGGCCAGATATGGGGGACTTGTTACGAGGTTCCCTAGTTGATTGGTTAGTATCGATCTGGTACTTGGCAGGAGTAATTGGACTAACAATGGGCGCCTTAACCCATGGCCCTATATTGATTGATTACTTTGATACAGAGGCGTCAATCCTGCTCGAACCTGAGGCCGAACGTCTAGCATTATTGTGGGCGCAGATGTTACTAATTGGTGTAGTATTGGTATTCTTTGAATTAGCGTGGCGATTTCGAATGCTCCATGGGGGCGCAGATGCAAAGGCAATGATGTTAGCTACAGTTCTTATCCCCTCTTGGAAGGGTGCCTCGTTCCCACTATTTGCAGATGTGCATTCAACCGCAATACCACCAGCAATTTCTCTCATGATCTGGGCTGGTTTTGCATTTCTAACATTGCCTTTGATAATGCTATTTAGAAATATAAAATCGGGGGATTTGTTTCCACTTTCAATGTCATGGCATGCCTACCGTATGCCATTGTCTAGAATACCAGAAAGCCACGTTTGGTTATTGGAAGAAGTCATCGACAAACCGGATGGCTCGCGCGGTGTTTTACGAAAAATGCGTCCAGTAAGGGGGAGTCGTGCTGAAACTGCGATTGATGAAGTGATTGAAGAATTAGTTTCAGAAGGTAAAGACAAAGCATGGGTCACTGCAAAATATCCTTTTTTACTGTTCATATTCCCTGCAATACTGCCCATGATTTTAGTTGGCGATCCAGTATCCTGGGCTATTGAAAATTTGCTTTAATTACTTGATTAAGCAATTCTATCCACTGTTTCAGGTGTGATGGCTTCTTCTTTGGTTACACGGAAACTGATGGCTCGTAGATTTTCAGGTCCGTTTCTAAATTTCCGAATGACCATTCGAGTTTCAAAATCGGTGCCCAACATTCCAACTTCAAATTCGAGAACTATGTCACAAATAGCATATAATTCACGTTCAACTGATTTGTCGACCATATCGCTAGATACATTGAGAACCATTAGTCCGCGATGCAACTGGGTGTGAGCCTGCATCATTCGAATCATTGAGATAACGCGTGAGGGATCATTTCGAGCAAAGAAGAAATCCAGATTATCTACAGAAGCACGGAAGAAAGGAGGCAACGAGGTCACTTGACTGGCTAAGTCAGTAAGATAGTCATGCACTTCATTTTCAACAAACCGTGTTTGTGCCAAGCGTTGTATATCTTCCATTGTGAATCCCTCAAGCCGATATCGGCTCGCACTTAATTCACGTTCCAACACATCTTTGTTATATTCCTCGCCAAGCGTTCTGACCATGATATCAGTTGGCCAATTGTATCGTTTGAAGAGGGAAAGAATTTCAGTTTGACTTTCACCAGTCGAAACAAGTAATGTATTTTCTGGATCTTCTGCAACTGATGTGAATTGCTTTGCAAACAAGTCCATACCAGCTCCTTGATTTCCAATGGCTAGCATTGTAAATCCGCGAGGGATACTTCCCTTATTCAGAGGGGAGCCTGCGAGAATACTGTCGAATTTAGCTGAACCAATACTCCCCATGTCTCCATAGAAATCTTCATCTTCGGAATCGAATTGAATTGTAGTTGACACACTTTTCACCTCAATGGATTACCACTTGACCTCTATCGATTAAATCTGTACAATATAAATCCAAATTTGCCAATACCCCTGGTGGTGTTTGGTCAGGGACATTCACTATTGCAGTTAGAACTTCTCGAGCCTTGAATGTGTTGATGAATGTGTGCAAATATTCAGCAAGCATGCGCTCATCGTTGTAAATAGAAAGTGCATTTACTGAATCAAGCATGACGAAATTTCCAGATTCCGAATTGCTTTGTAAGTGGTAAAGCGTTTGGAGCATTATTGATTCCAACATAATTGGGCTATCGACATAGCGAATATTTGTATAAGGGGTTTCAGTTCCTCCAATGAATCCACTTGATACTGTATCAATGAATTGGATCCCAGAAGAATCGATTCCAATTTGATCTAAAGTTTGAATAATTTCAGTCGCTGAGCGTGATGCACAAATGTAAACTCCACGCATTTGGAAATTTTGAATCAAAGGTTGTAATATTGAGGCGATGATAAGAAATGAATTACTCGTCCCAACTCGAACTTGGATCGCAGATGAAGGAGTTGCTTCTTCAGCAAGTTGTTGGGATATCCCCCCGTCGAGTTCAATCATTCACTGCACCCCATTTTAGCATCGGTGTTAGCATAACTCCTCGCGGCGTTAATTCTAATGCATATTTTGCACGAGAATGCTGCGTCCCTCGCATCTTGACAACTTGAACAAACCTTAGCAAGTGCCCCATTCGTTCAACGTCACCCAAAACGACAATACCATCGAGAATCGCTTCTTCCACTCCGAAAGATGACCAGTACGCCTTTGCTCCAGAAGACGTTATTTCTGATACTAACAGTGCAGTACAACCGAGTGTGGCAAGTGATTTACCTAATTTGAATAAGAAATCTCTAATCAATTGCTCACTAGGAATTTTGTAGCACAAAGTTGTGACCGAATCAATAACCAATCTAGTTACGCCAATTGTGTTAACGATGTCTGTGATGGCCTTGACCATTGCGTCAATATCAGATAATTCAAATGTGGATTTTGTCATTCCAAGCCATGAGAAAAGAACATCCATGTCGAATACGTTGATTAGTCCTTGATCAACCATTTGCATATCGAAAAATTCGAATTGCCGCACATTTTCAAGGAGTTTCACTGAAGGCTCAGTTGCTGAGAAATGTGCGCATGCCTCCCCTGCATGAGCTCCATTTGTAAGAAATTCCATACACATGGTTGTTTTACCAGAACCACATGTTCCTGCGACGAGAACTGTTGATCCATATGGTATGCCACCGCGGAGGATTTCATCCAATCCAGATATACCTGTGACACACCGGTCACGCTGATATTGGGGCCCAGGCATCATGGTGAACGCCCCTCCGATTCGGCCGCCCTTAGATAAGCCGATTGACTGGGCAATGAGGAATCAGGTAATTATCTACGAAATTCACCAACCCGGGGTGCCTACATCCATGGGGGTCCAATTCTCCACACTATTTGGTGACCCATTTAGGTCATAAGTCATTGAATTATTAGTTGCAATATTCCATGTATAGTCCCATGTGAATTCCATTATTGTCATTGTATTGGCAGTGCCCGGCTCTGTCCAACCAAGGACGATAGTACCTCCACTAACTTCGAGTGAATCAATTATCCCACTGCCCAATACTCCTGAAGAACCAAGGTCAATTTCCATTGCATTATTTGGATTATATTGCAAATCTCCATTCCCTGTGCAAATTGCTCGAGTGCCACCAGCAAGCGCACCATCGCCAAGCATTGTAAATGCACCAGGTCGAGACAAACTCCATCCTGAAAGGTTGACAGCGAAACCATCTGGATTTTCTAACTCAACCCATTCAGGGGGGCCATTTAAGGGATCTATCATGATTTCTGTAATTTGAATTTTTGATGGATTTCTACCTCCGTCATGCACTTCTAATGTAACACGAACATCTTCGGCCCCCATATGCATAATTCTAGTTGCAGTAGATCCTCTATTGGCATAACTTCGAGCTGATCCATCAGCGAATAATTCTACCCCCACTCTATCGGGTTCTGAGCTATCAATAATTGTAATTGTGAGGTTCAAACTCATCCAACTTTTCAGGCCAAGTCCACGAATCAAACGATCTTCGGTAACATTTGAAAGAGCCGAAACACGAACGGGGTCGATGTGCCCATTTCCATCTCCAATCGCAGGTAAATAGTCGCTATTGAGTAATTCACTAGCACTCAAAAAGTGCCAATTTTCAGTAGCGCTCGATACATTCCGATTCCCATTTTCCCGAATGACAACTTGCCCTTTGGAATCAGTCAATCTTTCTAGACCATCAATGGCCATTTCGTCAAGTCGATCGGAATCGGGTACATTGCTCCCCAATTTCAGTTGACTTAATGCTAAGAATGCACTGACTATAACCAAGAACAAAACGAAGGCGGAAAGGAATTCTATAACCGCGGTTAAAGCATCTTCATCAGATGATTTTTGGCGCCATCTGCGTAAACTCCCTTCAGGTGCCATTACCCCTCCCATGTGGCACCTATCCATCAATACTGTGGCGAAATAACTCTGCATTCTAATCGCCTTGTGACCCTCTCATATCGCCGAGGGGTATTTACGCGCCGTTTGGCGTCGTATATCCGATGGGGTCACTCCAACGCGCCCTACGGGCGCGCTCAAACTGCTCAAATCAGTCCACTGCATCTCGTGCTAGTGGCTTGGTGTTAATTATGATTCTAAGCACATTATTTGGATTCACAAGCCCTGCTTTGGGAGATACTGGAACTGATGATTTGGGCATCACTAGCGTCATTTCACCGATTCAAGGTGGGCATTATGATATGAGCGATCAATTGTACCCCAAAGTGACAGTGAGGAACGATGGTTTCGCTCAATCAGACCCCCGTACGATTTATCTTGACATTTGCGAGGGTGATACTCTTGGACAAGACTGTCCAGTTGGGGGATTCACTCAAGTCTCAAAGCAAGTTCCTCGATTAAATGGAACATCGAGTACAATTGTTGATTTTGGTA
>JASLKH010000066.1 GCA_030747675.1 Candidatus Thalassarchaeaceae archaeon
AGCTCCGGCTGGAGGTGCGGTGGGAGGTCCTGCGGGTGGTGCGGATGGAGGTCCTGCCGGTGGTGCGGATGGAGGTCCTGCTGGTGGTGCGGATGGAGGTCCTGCTGGTGGTGCGGATGGAGGTCCTGCCGGTGTAGGAACTTGCGCAGTAGTATACACGGTAGTAGTGTGAGAATTAGGTAGAGAGGATTGCGATTCTAACAAACCTCCTGCAAAAGCGGCTTGAATTGGATTTGAAGAATCAATATCTGAGGCTAACATTGAATCTTCTTCGAAACTTTCTCCAAAACCATCTAATGCATTTCCAAATATGGATGCCATCGGGTCATCTTCATAGATTAAGGTGGATGGAGGGAGAGAAGACATTTTTTGATCAATTTCGTTCTTCTTCCTTGGCTCATTTTCAATTCTAACCTCATTAGTAAATGGTCCAAGCTCAATTGTTTTGGGTCCCGAATCTGTGTTGTAATCAAGTTTAAACAACCACGCCCCAGTATCAGCAGGAATCCAAAATGTCAAGTTATCATCATCATTAGATTCAATTCTTTTTGGAGCACTTCGTGTCAACCCATGGGTTCCATCCATTGCTCTTACATCACCTCGAATATCCCACAAATCTTGCCTTGATTCATTAGCAACATCGATTGTTATTTCAAGAACATCATCATCATCATCATCAATTTCCTCTACTACAGTCCACAATGTTGCTGTGACTCCTTGAGATGAAGCGGATTGCTGATTTGATGGTGGCATTACCGTGACGGTATCGACACCGCTACTTGAATCCCGCTCTGTAAAGTGCCCTTAACGAAGGTGCCTTCTTTTAGCGGGAGGCAATGAATTTGCAACAACAACAATACTTGCACACTCTAGATCTATACTGGATTGATGAGTGTGCCTACGGTGGATATGTCTTGAATCGATGATGAAGAATATGATATTCAAAAAGGGTAGGAGATATTTCAGTTTCATCACAGAACGTTTCCCACAATCTGAACGGGGCAACGGTTCTCCATCTTCGCGAACAACTGCTAGTCCAAACCAGCGTTGACCCAAAGTTCGGCCAAGTGTTGCAACGAGATACTTTTGATACAAATATGCAGCAACTAAAATAATCCCCCAATTTAGTACTGAAACCCACCACTGGGTAGATACAAGTATAGTGTAACTAAAGGCATCTAAGATTCTCCATTTAGTCAAAATTGAAAGAACTCCCATGAATGCAATTACATCTAACATGAATGCAGACAACCTTTTCCAAATAGGTGCCAAGATTGTTCCTTCTGGAATTGGCCAATGCCCCGAATTGTTCTGAATAGATTGTTTGGCTAGAGTAATTCCATCACCATGAATAGAAATGGGGTTGTCTTCACTCATGATTCTCATACCTTCCGTGTTCAACCCTGTTTATGTTACATATGTATGACGTGGTACGCTTCCAAACCTCTCTCACTAGCCCAATCACACCATGAAGCCCAATCTGAATCATTTCGTAAAGTTCGAGGATGACCGAGTAAAATCAAACCCCTACGAGCTCTAGTTATTGCGACATTTAATCTTCGATGATCCTTCAGGAAGCCCATTTCTCCAGCATCATTTGCCCTTACTGCTGACAGAACGATTACATCTTTCTCTCTACCTTGATAGCCATCAATACTCTTGATTTCTAATCCATGATATTTTTCACCAAGTTCTCTTCCCCCAGCATTTGAAAATAGATCATTCAATAGCCTTACTTGACCACTATATGGGGTAACTACACCAATTTCATCAGCAGTGATATCTCCACCTGAAAGTAACATATCGACAATTCTTAGGGCGAGTCCTGCTTCATCCAAATTCTGCTTTGAAGAGCCATCTCCACTAGTATCCTCCACCCCTTCAACTGGTACAAAAGCCACAGGTGCATCCCAATTAGGCCAAACGAAACCAATTGGCGCAGGCCGTTCTTCAGCAGCAACTCCATCAGTCAATTCACCGCCATAAAACCGCTCACTGGGCCATTCACGAATTACTGGATGCATCCTGTATTGGGTAGTCAACATTGTTGCAGGTAGTCCAAGAGTTATTAATCGCTCAAAAAGAGATCTTGCTAGCCCTTTTTCTTCCGCCCTTCTAGAAATCACAGTCGGTGGTAATTGTCTATGGTCTCCTACCAGGACAACATGTCTTGCACCTTTCATTAATGGAACTAAGGAAGCAGGCTCAGTTGCTTGAGTAGATTCATCCATCAACACCAATGGGAATCTACGAGATTCTAGCAACAAGTGACCGGCTCCTATACAAGTTGAACAAATAACTTCAGCATGATCTATGATGTCATCACGCATTTGATTTTCAATTCGTCTGATTTCTTTCCAACCTCGATTAACATCTCGATGAGCAATCCCCTTCTCTTTACCTTTCATTGATGGTAATCTTCGA
The DNA here is from genome assembly GCA_030747675.1 of Candidatus Thalassarchaeaceae archaeon. GTDB lineage: Archaea > Thermoplasmatota > Poseidoniia > Poseidoniales > Thalassarchaeaceae > MGIIb-P. The sequence continues at coordinate 2,425 of JASLKH010000066.1, forward strand.
GTTAAATCTTCATTCAACTTTAGTAATACATCCACATCATCCCTTAGATGATGTTCTTCCATTTTAGCTGCCATTGTTGCATCTCTCAGATTTTCTCTCACTTTGACAGGTTGCCCGATTCGAATTGCCTTTACACCAGCATTCAGCATTCCTTCAAGCAAGTTATCTACTGCGACATTTGAATCTGCTACTGCTAGAATTGGACCGACCCCCGTCTTTGCCCAAGATGCCAAAATTTGTACTGCAGTGTGTGTTTTTCCAGTCCCAGGGGGCCCCTGAATTAATGATAATCGGCTCTTCATAGCAGTGTCAAAAGCAATTTGTTGCGACCCATTCAAGTTTTTGCTATGACCAGAAGATGCAACAAGACGTTTTTCCATCCCACCTAAATTTGCTACACGCCCAGCACTGCCCGCAATATCTTTGACTTGACCAAAAATCAATTCGCGAAGGGGTGAAGCACCTTCTTCAGAATACATTGCATCAATAGCTTGAGCCATTCGGTCATGCGCTACACGATTTACCCCACGATCTAAGCGCCATACACCTTCACGAATTTTTGGAGGTTGTTCGTTGAAAACGATTCTGATGAATGAACGACTTCGTGACAACACAGTTCCTTCAAACACTTTTTCTTTCACTGGGTTCTTTCGAGACAATGTGACAATATCTCCATGTGAGAAACGATGATGTGGGAGGCTCACTCCTTTACAAAAAACCTTCACCACACGATCTCCGAATAACCACCCGTCGTTTTTTGCTAACAAATCGAATAGAGTTAATCCATTTTCAACAAGTTGACTTCTTGTCCATTTCCGCAATCGTTCTTCTACTGCAGACATTTCATCTTCAAGTTCTAAATCGATCAAATTGTGAAACCTCTCATGATAATCTTGTGATCGTGGAAAGGAATCTAAGATGACACCTTCAGATTCTGATGGTGATATTGAAGTGCCCGTAGGGGGGCCGCGCCTAATGCGGTGGACCCGTCCTTTCTTGTCAACCATGGTACTACCGAAAAGATACTACCCCTTAGCCCTCTCCCTCAGAATCGGGTTTTCCATGGAGATGGTTGAACACAAAAAACTCGGCGCGAAATGTAGCGACCCTTATACCATAATTGAGAGCGCCAAGAGTTGGGATGGGTATGTTCGGCTGGCGAAAAAAGCAAGAGGTTGACGGCAAACAATGTCCGTTATGCCAACTTGTGAATACTGAAGATGCCGATCAATGCACAAGGTGTTACTACGAATTCACAGTGGCTGCTCATCGTCAAACAGTGTCAGAAGTATCCAGTGAAGAACAAAGTGACTTATTTGATGCATTATTGGGTGAAGATGATCAAAATAATGAAGATGAGACTATGGTCGATTGGACATCTCACAAATTCACTATGGATGATATGACAGTTGAGGTTTCACCATATGATGATGATGGAATCGTTGAAGTTGATAAAGCCATATCTTTGGAAAATCAATTTGATTCCCCTAATCCGGTTGCACGAGTTAAGAAACAGGACGTTGGAGATGTTGAGGATGGATATGTACTGACTGCAGCCGATGCTCCAAAGAATGCTGAAAAGTTTGATTATGGTAGCGGACCCGACTTATCTTATGTTGAGGAACAACATGTTGCTCCAGTTGTCAAACTGGTTGAAATAACTGAGAGTGAAGATAGAGAACCAGTTCAATCAGCTTCATCAATTGATGATTTAGATGAAGAAGAGGTCATAGAACCTCCTCAAACCCAGCAAAAGGAACAATCAATATCCAAAACACCCCCCACATCTCATGAATTGGAGGTTCCATTTGATACAGAACCACCTAAATCAGTTCCAGTCCCCCAGATTCCCAATGCAAATACGCCATCAACTCCCCAGCCCCCTTCTATCCCAGTACTAAGTGCAACAGTATCGGTTACCGAAGCGTTTTCTCCTCTATCAGATTCAACTCAACCCTCACCTATTGTAGAGCCATCACAAATTTCTCCAGCACCTCCTGTTGTGCAAACTCCTTCGATTCCATTGGTTCCTTCAATTCCTTCGTCACAGAACTCATCCATTTGGCCTTGGCCTCAATCTGAACCTTGGGAAGATCCTGAACTTCGAAAGAGCCTTCGTGAAACGATGGAAGCAGCTAAATCAGGAAATATAGATGATGCGAAAAGGAGTTTGGTTTCTCTAGGTCCACATTTAGGAGAAAGAATTGATTTAATATTCCACATTGGAGTTTTGTTGAAGCGATTTGGTCAAGAAGAGACGATGCAAAAAATGATCCAAAATGCACAAGTAAAATATCCAGACTCCGCAGAAGTCTCGAAAGCAGTTGAACATCTGTTAGATGCAGAGTGAACCTCAAACAGGACCCCCTCTTCGCCGAATTCATGCGTCCAACATCTTCTCTGATTTCAGAAGAAGGGATTAGGTTAATCCCTGCGGATCCTATTTGGCACGAATCAATCGTCGTGGCAATTAAAGAAAGTCAGCCTGATGTACGTCATGCATTGCCATGGTTTGAATGGAGTTCTCCGATAGATGTTCAAGTTTCAGAATATTTGGAAGAAGTGCAACGATTAGGAAGAGGTGGTCTATCACACCATTGGATTGTTGTTCATAGGGACACTTTTGTCGGGTTGATTGCATTGGATCATAGCCCACATTTAGTAATCGGCCATTGGAACCTAGGTTATTGGATACGTTCGGCATACCAGGGCCGTCGATTTGCCAGTTATGCCATTGATTCTGTCTTAACTTGGATTAGTGCAGCAGGGGGTGCCCCAACTGCAATTGAAATGCGAGTAGATCCATTGAATATTGCAGGAGTAGCCACTGCAATTTCAGCCGCACGAAGATGGAAAGGACACCGTTTTGAAGAAGGAGATGTCCATGTTGTGATTGGAGAGGAGTTTGTATTTCATTACTGTTGGTTGATTCCACGCTTACCTATTGAGGCATCGTCATGAATTACTGGCTTAGTGTTGATACGGATGACATTTGTCATTTACCATCCAACCGGGGGCATCCAACACGTTCTTCTAATCCAATGGAGTTCTGGAAAACAGATGGATATCAGGCTTCTAAACAACTCCTGAAATGCACTGATTCATTCATGAATTGGGCATCAAATGGCCCTGACGTGACTATATTTTTAATTGCTGAACAATTGGATTGCCCAGCATTTTATTCTAAGATGAAATCACTTCTTGATTTTCCAAATATCACGATAGCATGCCACGGGTGGGGACATAGATGTTGGTCTGCATGGCCGAAAGAAATTTCTGATTTTTCAGATATGCTAATTGCTGCAAAAAACCGTCTTTCAAAATTCGCCGGCCCCTCGTGGCGCCCATGGTTTCGAGCTCCGGGTGGATATGTATCTCAATGGATGGCGGCCCCTCTTGCTGCTGCCGGATTTAGTATAGACTCTTCTGTCAACCCCTCAAAATGGGTTGCTCGAAAGATGAATGGAAATTGGAAAAAAGTCATCACATCTATGAACAATTCAGGACTTAAAGAAAGACCGTGGCTGGTTTCAAAAATTGGACCAGCCTGTGGTCCAGCATTGAGTTTGTTTCCATTTTCATTATTCGCAAAGAGGGCATGGAGTAATGCATCTAAAGGAAATACAGTTAATCCGGAAAATGAAGAAGTAAATACGCTATATTGGCATATACTTGACCATGGTCGGAAAGCTGGAAAGTGGGAGCCACCATTATCTAAAGAGAAGTGACATCCTTTCTATCAAAAGAAAGGTTGAGATCTTCAATTGCTTTTTCAAAAACCTCTGAAGATATAACTGAATTTCTCACAAGAGAAGAAATAGCGGCGAGAGCAATATGTTCTCCATCAATTTCAAAAAATCGGCGGAGATTTTGTCGTGTATCAGAACGCCCAAACCCATCAGTGCCAAGAACCACATAATCACCACTGACCCACTGTCGAATTAAGTCTGGAACAGCCATCATGTTGTCACTAGCGGCAATTGTAACAGTGCATTTTGAATCATTCAATCGTTCGCTAACCCAAGAATCACGATACGTTTGATTGGGATTTAACCTGTTCCATCTTTCGACATCAAGTGCATCTCTGCGAAGTTCTCCATAGGACGTTACTGACCAAATTTCTGAAGTGATTCCATATCCTTGCAGTATTTCTTTAGCACGAAGAACTTGTAACATAATTGGCCCTGAACCAAGCAGTCGACATTGTGCATTACCTTTCTCAGCACTGCTTTCTATTCGGTATAATCCACGAATAATCCCTTCTTCACAATTTATGGGTTTCTTTGGCATTGGGTAGTTTTCGTTGTAAACTGTGATGTAGTACATGGCATCCTTTTCATCAACATACATTTCATTAATTCCGTGCTGAATGATAGTGGCTAATTCGTAAGCATATGCAGGATCCCATGCCTTCACTGCTGGATTTGTTAAAGCCATCAAATGTGAGTGCCCATCTTGATGTTGCAATCCTTCGCCATTCAGGGTAGTTCGACCAGCTGTCGCACCTATTAGGAAACCTCTTGTCCGACTATCGGCAGCAGACCAAATTAAATCAGCCACACGTTGGAATCCAAACATTGAGTAATAGATGTAAAACGGAATTGTTGGGCAAGATTGTGTTGCATATGAGGTGCCACTTGCAATGAAAGTAGACATCGCCCCCGCTTCATTAATCCCTTCTTCAAGAATTTGCCCAGTTAAACTTTCTTTGTACTTCATCAAAACTGCATGGTCAACAGGTTTGTACATTTGTCCAGCAGGAGAATAAATACCAAATTCACTGAATAATGGATCCATTCCAAAAGTTCGTGCTTCATCAGGAACAACTGGAACAACAAGATTCCCGAAATCTCCTGATTTCATTAAACTCCTCATTAATTTGACAAATACCATTGTTGTACTTACTTGTAATTTACCCTTTGTACCTTCATCGAATTCAGAATATACTTTCTTTGTTGGTACAACCAACTCATTTTTAGGAACTCTTCGTTCTGGTACAAAACCCCCTAAACCTTTCCTCTTTGACAATAAATAATCAACCTCTTCGGGATAATTTTCTGGTTGTATGTAAGGTAGATTTTCTAGTTGGGTATCGGTGAATGGTAAATTCATCGAATCACGCATAAATTGCAAGTCTTTTTGCTCCGCTTTTTTCTTCCCATGAGTAGAATTTCTTCCAGCAAATGAAGGTCCTAGACCCCACCCCTTGATGGTTCGAACTAGGATAACAGTTGGCCTTCCTTTATGCTCTCTAGCAGCATGATAGGCTGCGTTGATTTTTTTGAAATCATGCCCTCCTACATCATCAGTTAATACTTCGAGCTCATCATCTGAAAGATGGGCTACAATTGCGGTAAGTTCAGCTGTATTGAATAAATCAGTTCGAATGGTTGCACCATCTGCTGTCATTATTCGTTGCTCATCCCCATCGACTAATGATTCTAAACGCCTAGAGAGATGCCCATCGACGTCATTGGCAAATAGTGAATCCCAAGAAGAACCCCATAGACATTTTATGACATTCCACCCCGAACCTGTAAATCGGCTAGATAATTCTTGCACAATTTTCCCATTGCCTCGTACTGGCCCGTCTAAACGCTGGAGATTGCAATTGATAACCATTACAAGATTGTCTAAATTTTCACGTGATGCCATTACAATTTCTGATAGAGATTCAGGTTCATCAGATTCCCCATCCCCCATGAAATACCATACGGTAGATTCTGAAGTATCAGTAAGCCCCCTATTGTGTAAATATCGGTTAAACCTAGCTTGTCTAATGGCAGTCATTGCCCCAAGCCCCATACTTACACTTGGGTATTCCCAAAATTCTGGCATTAATCTTGGATGTGGATACGATGAAAGTCCAGTTCCATCGACCTCTTGGCGAAATTGTTCGATGATGGCTTCATTCATTCTTCCTTCCATCCAGGCACGTGAGTAAATTCCCGGACTTGCATGACCTTGCCAGTAGATATGATCTCCATTTCCCACCCCATCTTTACCTCGGAAAAAGTTATTCTGAGCAACCTCCCATAAATGGGCAGTACTTGCGTAGGTCGAGATGTGCCCTCCAATACCCTCCAATTTTTTGTTACTGCGGGTAACCATCATCATTGCATTCCAACGAATGATATCAAGAATTCTAGTTTCAATCTCGAGGTTTCCCGGATATTTGGGTTGATGAGACGGATGTATTGAATTAACATATGGAGTATGCGTTAATTCGCCTAATGGGACACCAATTTCATTAGCCATATTGACAGTTTCTTGCAGTAAATAACGAGCTCGTTCTGGCCCGAAATTTTCCTCAACAGAAAGAATAGAATCTCGCCATTCTTGGGTTTCATCCTCGTCGGAGTCCGGAAGAGCGCTTCGATAGTTACTACCCTCCACCGAATCGCCTCGTTTGTTCGGTATACCGGTTGGTATTGAACCAATCGCTATTACTCCTAGATATCCATTCAAAATGATGATTGTAGTTTTATTGCCACTTTGTATGAATAATCTGTATACCATTCACTTTTTATGCTCCTCCTTATAGGAGGAGTTCATGAGCACACGCTATGTCCAAGCAATTTTACTGACATCAATTATGGTTTTAATGTCGTTAAGTGGTATGTTTGAGAATAGAGAACAAGAGTCAGAATCAGAAGAATTGTTGATCATAGAAGAACCAAAATATGCTGCAACTAGCCCCGGGCACACCGTTTTTGCAGAATATGTTGGTGCTGATTGGTGTCCACCGTGTCAAAACGGTGGTTCGCCTTCCATGCATGCTTTGAAAACTAATTTCCCTTCAGAGTTTACATATCTATCATACTTTGAATCAGGAGGTGCAGGAGTCCCTGACCCTCTTAATCGTCGAAGTCATGTGATGTACGATAGCACTGGTATTCCAACTGCATCCTTTGGAGATGCAAATACGGGTACTTATCACCCATCTGGAGCATCTACAGGAACTTCTGCTTATGATTCTCAGTTTTCATCAGGTGGAGACATGAAAAATGTCAATGATTACTCAATATCACTTACCCAAACCGTGAATGGTGCAAATATGGACATTGATGTGACAGCCACCTATCTGGGTTCAGCCAGTAGTGTAACAGTGTATGTTCTTGCAGTAGTGACTGAAGAAACATGTCCTGATACCTACAACGATGGTACGACCCACCCTCACAATGTTATCAAGAAATGGTTACTTAATTCAGGGAACAATGGATTCCAATCACTGCAACTCAGTCCAAACAATCCAGTCACAACATCTTGGCAAGAACCAATCAGCACAGTCCGGTCGTATGGTAGCGCTAGCGCGGCACAAAATTTCAACACAGTTGTTGCACTCATGAATGGGCCACATAGCACTTACAACGATGTTTTCGTGGCAACGGACGCTATGATGAATCCAATGGATTTGTCCGTGACTGGTTTGACAGTAACCAATAACGATGCAACTTATGACGGATTCCTTGCTCAAGATATACTAAGTCTTGAAGCAACTGTTGAAAATACAGGTACTGAAGATTATTCTGCTGGGGGCTCGATTCAATTATACCATGTCGATGGTGCTACAGAAAATCCAATTGGTCAATCCGTATCTCTAAACAATCTCAATGTAGGCCAAACACAATCAATCAGTACTCAGTTTGATACAACAGGTATCCAGATGAATCCAAATGGGAAGGAAACGTTTCGAGTCAGAATGATGGGCACCACTGGTGAAAATGATCCGGTTGCAAATAACCGTCTTGATGTGCAGGTGGATCATGATTACTCCCCATCAACCGATACACCAGTTGCAGATGGACAAACATCGATAGCACGCGGCTCTGAATTAGATTTTGATGTTACCGGCAATGCACGAGATGCAATTGACACACTCGAAACCATGACCCCTGAATTTGAGACCTCACCTACTGGCCTGGACACATGGTCGTCTGATTGGGTTATTGCTCCCTCATCAGTTACTGCTCCAGGCACTCCTTCGGCACGTTATGTGTTTACGGTTGATCCTATACAAACGGCTGCGAGTGGAGATTATGATGTTCGTGCTAGACTTACTGACTCTCGTGGTCAGCAAAGTGATTGGTCTTCAGCCATAGGTGCATTCAGTTTGGAGAACGGCTTACCAATTGTAGTTGATCCGACACAACCGGAAAACACTCCTCCTAGTTGTTCCGCATTCCCTGGAGCCCCACAGGTGAAAGTTGATACTAACGAATTTGTATCTATATCTGGACTTGTTTGCGATGCCGAAACTCCTCTAAGTGATTTGCAAATTAATAGCCAAGACCCAGCTTTCATTGATTATCATTCAAATAATCAAACACTTGAAGTTAAATTCACTTCAATGCAATGGGATAGCAATTCCAATCCACTACCACAGGGAATTAGTTTAACAATTTCTGATGGTGAAGATTCCAATACAGGTACATTGTTCTTTGACGTTATTGAAAATGGTCAACCACGCTGGTCAAGTGTACCAGCACAATCATTTGACGAGGGTATTGGTAATGGTGTATCTATTTCACTTGCGAATTCAATCACAGATACAAGTGCCCAAGGAACACCGACAAGCATCATGGGGATTTCTATTACTGTTGAGAAAATAGAGCCACAAGGAGTGATTAGTGGTGAAATTTTTGCAGGAGCAAGCCAAACATTAACCCTAACCGCAATTGATGATGATGCATATGGAACGGTTGTAGTCACAGTTCGTGCGACCGATTCTGATGGGCAATGGAGCGAGACAGATATTTTCGCCCAGGTGAATAATGTAAATGATGCTCCTCGTTTTGATTCCACTGGGCTAGACAACCTCATGGTCCAAAAGGACAAAGATTTGAATCTTGAATTAAAATCTCGCTTTACAGATGTAGATAATGATGATAATGAGATCTGGGTGACTACATCCTTCGTTACTCCACCATATGATGGTGAATATTTGAACATGCGTTGGACAGAAGTTGGAATGCAAACAGTCACAATTACAGCTCAAGATTCAAGTGGTGCATCAGATAGTTGGAATATAGACATCAATGTTGTAGATATGTTACCATTGATATGGAGCACCAATGGAACAGACGGCGATATTGATGTTGTAGTGGATGATTTGGCGCTACAAAAAGATCCAACTCTTTATCTTATACAGTTAAGTGAGTTGGAATTGTCAAACATAGTGATTGTATGGTCAATCTGTAATTATCAAACTGGAATTTGCACCGACTTCGGAAGTATTGAGATAACTCAAAATGAAATATTGTCAGGATATACATTCTCTACGGTACGAGATACAGGGAATGGAATGGAAACTTATGATGAGTTGAAACTTCACGTTGAAGCGGATGACACCAGTGGCTTTGATCGAAAATCATCTGAACTTGGTTTCAAGATTTCAATTGATGATGTAGCCACGGGTGATGGAACAGATGAAATTGATGAGGGAGAAAATCAGGAATCTGAAGACTCTGCAAAGGAAAGCAGTGGTGGAATGGATTCAATGGTTTTGGTAGCCCTTATTTCTCTTGTCGTTCTCTTTGCTGTTGCGGGTACATTGGTAACTATGTTACTTCGCGGTGGACGAGGAAATGCAGAGGAGGCCCCAGTAGACTGGAATGCTGCTTCTTCTGAAACCCCCCTAGCATTTACACCAGTTGCGGCTCCCTCTACTCAATCTGTACCTGATTACACTCATTTGACACCGGGTGGACAATATGTATCTGGTCATGCAGGTGAAACTGTTTATCTTTCACCAGATGGAACCGCTTGGACAATGCAAGCCGACAGTTCGTTTATTCGAACATCTTGAGCAATTTTGTTTGGCATTTGAATAACCCTCAAGAGTCCATTTAACACGGACTTTGCATAGTGAATGATTAAGAGCGTTCTACAGAGGCCAAGTGCCATGTCTGTTGAGGCTATGGTACAAGGAATGATTGATACACTGAATGACGCACTAAACGATGCGGGTAAGCACGACCGCGGTAATTCCGCAGCTGGCACCCGTGTTCGAAAGGCAATGCAGACCATTAAGGGCTGTGCACAGGACGTGCGAAAGCAAGTCCAGTCTGACAAGAATGCTTGATTTCAGTTCAATCTGAACGTTTGTGTCCCCGTCTTGACTTTTGTCAAGACGGGGACCTTTCACGTTTCAAATCAACATCTACTTTCGGCACCAGCCCAATGGTAGACGCGCCATCGTTCATCTATGTCTCCTTGGATTTCAAAATCATCCCAATTTTCGTTTATTTCAGTATCAACTCTGAAATCAAAAATAATCCATTCAACACCCTGTAGTGATTCATTACAGCCATCAATTTCTGTTATCCAATCCCCAGAATCTACTCTCCAATGTGCTAGAATATCTGAGTCACTATTTGGATCCAGTGTCAATTGCATCGAATACAAACGATGCATTGCTAGAGGAGCAGGGGCGACAAAGAGAATGTGGTCATCTTTTTCGATTTGGTTTGACAACTCTTCGCCAATTACTTCCATGCCCCGGGTTCCGGTTGTTGCAAGGTGATACGAATTCAAAACCAACATAATCAATATTGCACCAATTAGCAAAAATTCTCTTGATTTCTCAGGTTGTATTGAAATTCCCATTTCATCTCTTTCCATCCAAAACCACCACAATGGTATGATAAGTAAGGAAGCATATCTGGGATTATGCCTAAAAGATTCAGGCCATAATTCAAAGAAGGAGATGTCCAATGAAATTGCTTCTACCATCCACATTGCTGCAATCCATCCAATTATTACACCACTACAGATAATGGAACTTAATTGCAATAATGTGATTTTGTTGTTATAATCATATTTTCTGATGAATAATCCCATTCCTGCATAAATGAATATGAATCCACCAGTGATCCAAGCAATAACCCAGGATTGGACAATATCAATGAAATAATCGTTTATTGAGAAATTAATTTGATATAGCCGAAATATTAGAGTAAGAATTGAGAATGAAATGAGAATTAGCCCAATTTTTTTCAGATCAAGTTTGAACTCTTTTTTATCAATTTGAGGCCAAATCAACAGTACAATGAACAAGCCAATTGCATAATATTCAGGCATCCCCTTCATTGCTAAAGTAATTGCACACAATCCAATTGAACCAATCCACCAAAGAGGTAATTTCTCACTTTTCCTTTGTTTTTCTCCAAGAATTAATGCTGCAAAAGCCAAGGTCACGAGTAGTAATATTGCTCCTTCTTGATACACTCGACCAGCAGCACGAAACATTGGAGAATATACCGCAGTCAGAGCAGTTAATCGCAAAGCATCTTCTTCATTCCATAGACTCTTTGTTGTCAAATAGACAGTCAATAAGGAGAGGAACGATGTTGTAACACTCATAAAATGTAACGTTGTGATTGATGTCCCGAATATAGTGAACCAGGCTTCAATCCAAAGGTGCCATGGCCACCATCGCCCATCAGTAGGTACATCTGAAGGCGTAGATTGATCTGTTTCTGCAGTCCGTATAGGTCCCCACTCTAAATCCGCATCACCATCATCCATCCCGTCAGTGACCATGGTTGCATGCAAATGTCCATCAAGCCCTACAGGCATCATTACTGCAGCAAGAACATGCAGAGAAAATCCAACAAGCAATAATCCAAACCAGAATTTTCTTGATGCAAACATTCCATTGAAGTATTTGCTTAAACTACTGGCCATGTTCATTCCAATACCTATTGAACTTAGATTATGGGGGTCCTAGAAATCAAAAAGTGATGATTGTCCTCTTTGTCTCATCCTGCCAGCAGATTGCATTCGATCTAGTGCTCGTGCAACTCTTCCTTCGCTAAAATCTCGTTCTTCGATTAGATATTGGCGTAAGGCATCTTCATCCACTAATCCCGAAGATGGTAAATTCCCACTTGTTGGGTGATTTAAAAACAATTCACGAATCTCATCTAAGCGTTCAGGAATTTCCTTATCTTTCGCTTCACAAATATTTTCAATCGTTCCAAATTCTTTTATCAATTTCAATCCAGTTTTAGGACCTATTCCTCTAATACCAGGGTGGAAGTCTGTCCCAATCATGATTCCTAAGTCGACTAATTGTGCATATGTAATTTCGTGTTGTTGTAATAGATCGCTCAGAACTATACGTTCAGCAGAAACCATTCTACCGAATTTTTTAGTCCCATGACTTGTTAAATTTCGAATCATAATTGGGCTTCCATACAGAAGAACATCCCAATCTTGACTTGCCACTCCAGAGACTAAGCCCTGTCTGCACCAAACACTTGCAGCCCCTTCTGCTTCCATTGGTGCCTCAATCCATGCGATTCCAAGTAAATTAAGCATATGCTGAGTTTCAAGTACCATTTCAGGAGTATATGATACAACTTGAGCACCTAGCTTATCAGCGGCTTTCCAATCTTCATCTTCAATCGCTTGCTCCCACTTTTTCACGGCGGCCACTCTTTTTTCCTTCCGACCTGCTAAAGTATCAAATTTGAGTTCATGAGGCCTACCATCAAAAACAAAAACCGGGTCAATTCCTGCAGCAACTAGTACAGAACATCGATCCAAGATTCCCATCAAGTGAGATACTGGTCGCCCATGGCTGTCGCGAAGATAAGTTCCATCCCTTCCTTCACCTCGGGCGCGTAAACTCGTGATGAATTGGTATGCTGTGAGAAAAGCGTCAACGGCCACTCTTTGACCTGACAAATCATTGAGTTGTATTGGTGTTGGCGAAGCGAGGTCTCTCAGATTACAGCCCATTGGAGCACCTCAAATCTCTTCTAAATCGTATAATTCGTCATCCTCATCTTCAAAGTCATCCAGTACATCTTCAAGTTCTTCATCATATTCTTCATCATATTCGCCATATTCTTGGATTGATTTGTGCACTTGCCAAAAACCAAATCCTCCCAGAAGTAACCCTACAGCAGTTACGAGAAGAGGATAATATTGCCAAGAGAAATCTTGTCCGATGATTGTACAGTCTTTGTGTGGAATTGCATACCGAATACTATCAAATCCATTGACTGATACCGTTACAGTTTTGATATCGGGGTCATTTGGATCAGCGTGTTTAGGAACGATGATTTCTTGATTAGAATTGGGATCTGTTGTATTGATAATTTGAATTTCAGCAAGTACTGCTTGACCAGGTCTCAAATCCTCATGAAATAATGAAAAATATAGTTGCACGTACTCTTTCCCACGTCGACTGGTTTCAGGATCTTCTAGAATCTTAGAATCACTTTCATAGCCTAGTCCAGAAATTGTTTCACCACGATCAGTCGTAGTATACACTTCGTCATACTCTGCATATAATGTGAAGGAGTAACCAGCTTTCAACTCATCTCCAAGGAAAGTCCCATCTCGTTCTTCTAATTGCACCAGTTCCTCAATTGTCCAGACTTTGGGGTCCTCTGGGTCGGCAGCCATTCCAGTAAGGACTGGCCCAGATATTAGAGGAGCAACAAACATTGCCCCTAACAAACCCATTCCTGTAAGTAGAATTGAAATTTCCTTGTATGGGATTGGGGGCAATAGGGCGAATCCGCCTACAAAAATTCCAATTGAGAACAAGCACCAAAATACCAATCCGAACCAAGAACTAGTGGCAGCGTCCTCAGTATTGTATCCCGATGCGCTTGCGTAGGGTGATTCATATCCTTCACCTGAATTAAGCCCAGGTATAGTTTCAACGTATGGCGGTAATACAGGAACATTCATCCATGACTCTCCATTGCCTAAGTACAGTGTATATCCATCAGTAATTCCTTGTGGTTTTTGAAATGTAATCCTGAGCCCTAAAGTTTCACCCTCAGGTATTTCTTCGATATTATGCCCTAAAAATTCAAAATTATATACTTGATTTTCATCAGGATTATCTATGACCTGTTGAGCAATATCTTGATTCCCTAATCGAAGAACAATGGTAACTTGTTTCGTGCAACTATCTTGCTCTAAATTACATATAATCGAAAGATGTATTTGCCCTGAAATAGGAGATGATTTATCCACTGGTATTGGTTCAGCAGGTGGATGAGATCCTTCCCAAGTGAAGGTTCGAGGCCCTCCACCATTGTTTGGGTCTCCAATGGAATTTACTTCTCCAACGCTATCGTCTGAATCTGAATCACTTGAGGCTGAATGTGTCCACATGGGCCAAGAAGATTGCGCCCCTCCTTGATTATTTGAGCCATACATTCTCATGATGTTTTGATTATAAGTGAGATTTTTTGATTCATCAGATTGCATCACACCAACATCATGATATTGAGCTGTTACTGGAGAAGTAAGGGTTAGAGTTGAGAGCAATAGCAAGCCCATCACGGCTAGTAAAGAACACCCCCAACGGCGCGGCATAGACACGGGCAGAGGTGCGACCGTTATAGGATTGAAGGCGGAGGGTGTGCTGCGGAGCAGCACAGGTGCCTGCACGAGATGAGTGGTGAAAACGTTGCACGAGGAAGCAATTGTCATCGGTGCTGGTTGGCACCCAACATTGTTTCGAGAGGAAGCACAGGCCTTGCTCGGAAATACATTCAAAATTATACATTCACATGCATTAATGATGTCAAAAAAAGATGCGAACAAATTTTCTAATAGGTCAAGTTTGGTTACAGAAGTTTTGAATCCTGCAGGGTTTGTTAATTTGAAAGATGCACCAACAATTTCTGAAGAAATATCTTCAGCATTTCTTTCTCTCAATTTGCCTGTAGAGAAAATTGCAGTTCGTGTGGACAGATCGGGGGATAAACCAGTAACATGGTCAAGTCGAGAAATCGCAGGTCTCGTTGGTTTCCATCTTGTCGAAGCTGGCTGGCCAATTGATTTGAGCAATCCAGAAATAGTTCTACGGATCCATTTGCTTGCTCCTTCCGAATCTACTTCTTATCCGGATACGGTAAATGCTGAAACTGTAGTTTCTTGGGGTATTACAATTTTCGAGGGAGATAATTGGAGCGAGCGCACTGCTCCAAACCGCCCATTTTTCAAACCAGTTAGCCTTGATCCAAAATTAGCCAGAGCCATGGTAAACCTTGCTTGTCCTAAAGGAAAGGATTTGTTAGACCCATTTTGTGGAACTGGTGGTCTTGTGATTGAAAGTATCCTATGTGGCCTTGACTCATATGGTAGTGATCTAGCATGGCCTATGGTAACCGGTACACGCCAAAACTCAGAATGGGCACAGAGTACTATGAATGGCACAGGTTCTTTCGAAGTACGTAATGGATCAGCAGTAGAATTAGCCAGTGTCTGGAATGACATTGCGGCATTTGGAAGTTTTGCATTTGACCCTCCATATGGCCGAAATGCTTGGAAATCAGAAGATGGGTTTGATTTGCTCAAGGGTTCATTGAAATCATGTTCACAGGTGGCTAAAGAGAATGCACGTCTTGTTACTTTGATTCCCTGGTCACCAGAATCAATAGCACAACCGATTGAAAGTGGAATTTCTTTTGGCCAAAGTTGGTGTGAAGTTGCTAAGGCTTTCGAGGCTGTGGGTTGGTCAATACTTAGTACCCACGAGATTCGTGTTCATAGAAGCCTAGCGAGACTGCTAGTTATTGCAGAAAAAGAGTGAGCGGTGCAGGATTCGAACCCGCGTCGACGGGTCCGAAGCCCGTCAGGATATCCAGGCTACCCTAACCGCCCATTAGCAATCGGGACGCAGCCCCTCTTTCAATTCGACGGAGGAATCAAATCCCTATTTAGGATATTAAGGCCATTCATTTGAAGGCCATTCTAAGTTTGAGCGGGACCAAAATTTGACATTATCTCCACCCCAATTACTGGTGCCAATCATATTCAGTCCAGCATTCTCCATCAGAGTAGCATCTAAATTTGCTTTTGGTCCTTCCCCAAGTTCAACACTAGATTGGATGATAATTGCTCGATCAACTAATTTTTCTTCAAGAAACTGCTTCCAAACGCTCGCCCCCCCCTCTACCAGAATGTCCTGAATACCTCTGTCGCCGAGATGATCGAGTAGCGCATTGAGATTGACACCATTATTTCCAGAGGGTAAGGTAACACCTTGTGAATCTGATAGAGAATGAACAATGATAGTTTCACCTCCGTCAGTGAGTAGAATTGCCGATTTAGGGGTCCTTAGAGATCGGTCGAGAACAATACGAAGTGGTTGTTGACTTTGGCCTAGGGGTACACGCCTGATATTCAGCTGTGGATTATCTTTGACGACTGTATTGACTCCGACTACTATTGCGTCACAATGACGTCGTAATCGGTGTGCAGCATCAAGTGAAATTTCAGATGTGAATCGGCCTGAAAAATTCCCATCGATGACACCGTTTACATCCATTGCAGCCTTCAATGTAACAAGAGGTCTTCTATGTTCACACCAATTCATGAATGATTGCATTTGAAGTCTCGCCTTTGTTCCAAGCAACCCCTCTCTAACTGATATTCCAGCATCTAGTAAAACTTTGATTCCTTCTCCTCTAACCATAGGGTTTGGGTCACGTGTAGCCACAATGACATCTTTTACACCAGCCCAAAGTAGTGCTTGAGTGCAAGGTGGTGTTAGTCCAAAATGATTGCATGGTTCAAGAGTAACGTATGCCATTGCCCCCTCTGTTGTTACTCCTCTTGATTCCGCATCTGCAATTGCAGCCTGCTCAGCGTGTAAATCTCCTAGATGATTATGCCATCCTTCAGCAATGATTCTCCCATTCAATACCAATACACACCCTACTGGTGGATTTGGAGAAACTTGACCTCGCCCGCGTTCGGCTAACCCAATTGCACGATTCATACACGCAATATCAAACTCTGACCACACCTCTGCCATGTCCTTCGGGATGGGTAGAAGATACCCGTTCTTTTCGGTCTGAAAATCAGGCTTACCAGTTATTATTTGAATAATTATTGGGATTTGCTTACGAGGAAGACTCATGGTGTCCTCCCCTCTTCGATTAACATGGTTCGAATTGCATGCATTGTCAACCCGGCTGGTCGCGATGGTACTGTTCGCAAACGCTGGCCAGCAATTTTGGAATTAATTGAAGCCGAAGGATTGGATTGTGAAATTCATTGGACAGAGAGAACAGGCCATGCATCTGAAATAGCATTCAGTTTGCGAAATCGCGAGGATCTTGATTTGGTTGTTGCAGTTGGTGGTGACGGTACGATGAATGAAGTTGCTAGTGGTTTGCGAGGTTCAGACATGACTCTTGGAATAATTCCAATGGGAAGCGGAAATGATTACGCACGTGCACATGGAATACCTCTTCGCAAGCCAGCATTAGCGGTACCACTCCTCAAAAAAGGTGTAGATAGAAGAGTAGGTGCAATACGGATAGATGGTTATGCAGCTCCAGCATTAACTCATTACCCCTCTCCTGAAGAAACTGAATGGGATGGAATTGCAGATGAAAAAGACATGGTTCGTCGCTGGGCGTTCCTAGAATCAGATGGAGGTACAACAAGTGATGTTTCTCGTCGAAAAACACTAGGGCAAGGCAAACGAATTCGTGGAACGATGAAGTACACATATCTTGGAATAAAAAGTATTCTTGGTTGGGAAAAGCAAGATGCTTGGTTAAAAGTCGACAATGAAGTCCATGGTCGTAAGGACATGAGTGGATTATTTACTGCAATTATGACTGAAACATTTGGTGGAGGTTACCGAGTTGCTCCTGGGATGTGTGTTACTCGGGAGTCATTTGATTTAATTCTCGCAAATGGGTTATCCAAATCACAGATGCTTCGAATTATGGGTCCTTTGAAAAAAGGAACGCATGTAGGTAAGTGGGGAATATCACAGCAATCAGCTGAACGATTTGAAATCCGTAATGTTGGTGAAAATGATCAGCCCAACAACAACCCCCACAACCCTCCAATGTGGGTTCAAGTTGATGGAGAACCTTGTTTAATGGCTCCAGCTGTTTTACAATTTGTCCCCAATCAATTAACTGTACGAGGCGGGCCCAATCTGCCCAATGAATAATCACAGTGAGAAATCACTGAAATCATCATCGTCTTCTTTGTGTGGTGGGTCTTGGACCACCGAATCGCTTTCAGAATCATTCTTTGATACTGTTTTTCGGGTCTTACGAGTTTTGCGAACATTCTTTTTAAATTGCTTAATAGGATCTTTAGATATTACTTCTTCTATTTTCCCTTCAGATTTTGGCTTTACATTCGGACGAGATGTTCTAGTTACTCCTCCAGTCACTCTTTGACCCCGTCTTCCTCCTCCAAATTCTTGGACGATACCTCGGAGACCTTTTTGCTTCAATTCTTGTTCCATTGCATGATCTGCTTGCATTTCCTTGATCTCTTCTTCGAATTTTTTAGCCTCTTCTGTCGCAGTTACTCCTGTTCCAGCGACATAATGTTGAGGCTCTTTGTCACTATCAGCTGAGTCAAGCACAGCACTCACATCAAATGTAGCAGCAACATTCGATTTATTGCCATCTCCAGTATTTCCCTTCCCAGATGTGGCTGCCTCAACTCTTGCATCATGGCGTTTTGCCTCTATTGCAGCAGACTTACCTGCTCGTAATTGAGAAGCAGAGAGCATAGTTTGTGCCCGCTCTTCAGCAGACATCATGACAACATTCCTTGAAAATATATACATCGCACCTGCCCCTACAATGGATAGTAATAGGATGATGGTATACAATGTCCTACCGAAGAGTGGCACATCCCCTTTGACAATTTCATTACTTGAATCAACAACTCTTTCACCATTCCCATAGGTAATAGAAGTCACTAAGAAATTACCATCGCCTAGGGAATAACCACTGATTTCGATGGCTTGGTTGGTATCTAGATACAAAATCGCATCCATGACATTTTCATTTTCCGGGACTAAACCAATAACCATCCAATCATCACCATAATCCTCCAAAATTTTTGCTAGGGTTGGTGATTCCCAATCTTTCTCAAGGTTTGCAATGCTGACGTATACATCAGTTGGATCTACATCCTGCGCACTAGAATAGGACATTTCTTTGACAATCCATGATGCCATGGCTCGATAACTGCGTGAAGGTGATTCAAAACTTCGAGTTTGGACAAGTCTACCTGTGATTGTACTTTCATTTTCACTAACAACAGTAATTTCATCTGTAGTGGAGGCGCCCAAATTATTCCAAATAGTTAGATTATTGTCTTCAAAATCCGTGCTGTATTCGCCAGAACCAGTGCCCCATGCTACATCAGTATCGGACAAACATCCAGCTAACGCAGGCATGAGCAGCAAGAAGAATAGCAGAGGGGCAACGCGTCGCACATTGACTTGAAGTCTGCTTTCGTTGAAGATATTTCGCTTTACTAATGGTCCGATAAATCCTTTATTCGAACAGGTTTCATCTCACGAAAAGCCATTCTTTTTTATCGGATTTATCGGGTTTGAATTGGTACCCCTCAATGTCAAAATCCTTCAATTCATCAGCATTTTGAATTTTATTCTTTATGATGTATCTAGCCATCTCGCCTCTTGCTCTTTTTGCGGAGAAACTGATTAACTTGAGTTTACCATCTCGCATTTCTTTGAAAGAAGGAGTAATGACATTCAATTTTAGATTAGGTCGTGCAACTGATTTGAAGTATTCATTAGATGCTAAATTGATGAGGTTTCCATCACCAGAAAAAGTCGCCCGTTCTTGTAGTAGTGTCGCTATTTCATCTCCCCAATATGTGTACAAATTTGATCCTCTATTGGTGCTAAGACGTGTACCCATTTCCAAACGATGTGGCTGAATTAGATCCAATGGCCGCAATAGCCCATATAGTCCAGAGAGAATTCCAAGGTGTTTTTGAGCGAACTCCCAATCCTCATTTTTGAAATCACTTGATTTTAGGCCGACATATGTGTCTCCATCAAACATCAAAGCAGCAGGCTTCGCCTCTTCTGAATCGGTATTTTGTGAAAATGATTGATACCGTTCATAGTTCAGTTCAGATAGTTTTTCGGAAATTTTCATCATACTCCCTATGTCTTCAGCACTCTTATTTTTCAGTTCAGAAATTAGACCTGAAGTATGATCAATTAATGAGGGGTGGGTGTAATTCAGACTTCGGTCCCAACCTGAGGAATTCAGTTTTTTTGCGGGTGAGATTACTGCATACATTTCATCCACCAATATCACTATGTTAACCTAATATCAATCTAATGTTCGTGTTCGTCATGATTTGAATACTCGTCGCACCATGCTTGCTTCTCATCTGACCACACTTCATCTGTCATGCAGTCGTACCACACCTCAGTCTCTTCTTCAAGAAGATATTCCAAGTCTTCGATAAAATCGGATGTGTCCCAGTCCGAACCAGTGTAGACAATCCGTTTGTGCCCATTTTTGTCAATAATGAATGTTACAGTATTATGTCCTACTTCGTAAACCTCGTCATCACCCATATTCATTCCGTGCTCACCATGATGGTTGTCCATTCCAACACTGCTTTGAGAATCATCTGTGCCCGGTGGTGCTTGATTTTGAACCCACATATGAGAGTTACAATAATTTTCATTTTCTATTAACATTGTATGGGTATGCATATTGTAACATCCCGTAAACACAGTTGCACCATAATTGATGTAATAATTGAATGCATCACATTCAGATTGTGACATATTCGAATTTGGTATATGTGTACCACTATTATAGCAACCAGTGAATGATGATCCATCCTGCATAGTATGGTTCTCCAAATACATATACGATTCACAATTGGTTTCGTTATCATTAGATACTGAATGTGAGGCCATATTGTAACAGATATCTTGTCCATCATTCATCGTGTAATTTTCAAAATATGAATAGGATTCACATGCTATTTGTTGACTGTCTTCAGTCAAGGCATGTGTATCCATATTGTAACAGACCATATTGCTATCTGGTGTTGGTAGATATGTGATGTTTGCATTTGATGCAACCCAAGCAATGTGATCAGTGTCTTGCATGACAATGATATCATCTGCCCCTTTGTCGGGGTCATAATCCCAAGATGAATTAGTTTCATTCCAATAGTATAGGTTCCACCACCACGAGGAGTCACTTGGTGTAACATAGTTGTCAATCCCTGTTAACATATTTCCGCAGCATTCGTATGCAGTTGAATTTATTGAGATATTATTCATCATCATCGTGCTTGTGGTTAGGTTCCATCCAGTAGGATTTTCCTCTGGTAACATATCATGATGCCCATCTAGTAACGCCGTTGTGCTGTCAGGATAGAGCACTGCAACTTGATGTAGCATTACAGAATGATTCTGATGCTCATCATGATTTGAGTGATCAGAATTGATGTGGTCATTATCAACAAGTAGGTTGTAGTTGTCCCAAACTCCAGTACGATTATCATTAGTGAAGTCTGAAGAATTATCACTAGTAAGGTGTGGCCAAGTGTAACCTCGTGCTTCAGTCCATTCAAGCAAATTCTCAGGTGTATCCCTTGCTGGGTCAATAGTAATTGATAAGATGACCAAATCTTCTTCTTCTCCCAATTCATTGTGCACTGTTTTCAAATTTGCTTCAATAGCTAAGCAAACATCGGGGCAGTGTGTATATGTGAAAGCAATAACTACAACTTTCCCATCAAAATCAGAGAGTGAAATAACTTGCCCGTCTTGAGAATAGAGAACAAAATCTGGCGCATTGGATGCAGGGTTGTATTCCATTCCATTGAAATCGTAATCATCCTTGTTAGATCCATTGCCAAGACATCCAGAGAGTGCAATTAAAAAAGTCATCAAGAATGCTACTTTCTTGCTCATATTACCATCTCGCAACATTATGAGTATAGTAGTTTGTTTTTACCGCTTAGACAAAAGTGGCGCGGACGGAGAGATTTGAACTCCCGCGGTAAATTACCACCGGATTTCAAATCCGGCGCGATACCAGGCTATGCGACGTCCGCTTGGAAGGCCCTGAACCCATCTTACCCATATGCGTTTCAGGTGAATCAGTAGTAATTCCCGGGTCGACACCATGCAGGCAGTCCACCAGCAGCACCCGGGTGCGTTAAACCGATGAAGAGAACCATCACAATAATGAAAAAGACAGGAAATAAAGCGGTAGCAGTCAAAACCTGACTATCTGGGTCACCTTTAAGATGCATGAAAATAGCTGCAATTCCATATCCCTTTACAATTCCAACAATGACTAAAATCCATACAACAGTAGTCATGCTAACAGTTCCTTTCATTGAGAAAGTTAGTGCAACTGCAACGACTTCAATTGCTGTAAAAATCATCAGTATTGCAAAATTCATGTTGTACGCATCAAAGCCAAACAGTGTGTGGTGGTGTTCGTGTTCATCATGGTGTGTTTCTTCACTCATTTCTTCTTCCTCCCTAATACAAATAGAATGCTGGGAATACCAACACCCAAACTAAATCGACAAAGTGCCAATACAATCCAAAGTACTCGATACTAACTGCGTTTGCAGGTGTGTATCCCCCTTGGAACGCTTTGATTACCATATAGAATAGTGCCACCATTCCGCCAAAGACGTGAACTCCGTGGGTTCCAGTGGTCACGTAGAATGTAGAAGCAGACATTCTTACATCAACGATGTATGATTGCATCGCTCCTTCAGCACAATGATGCCCATCCCATTCAGAGCAGACTTGATATGTGTATTCGCTAGCATGTATGGTAAAACCATCTTCAAGTAAACTTGGAGAATAGAATAGAGGGTCATCGTGTGACCCAATCTCAAACCCAATGAACCATTCCACCATCTTGAATATCAAGAATAATGTAGCCAATAGAAGTGTTGTTAGAAGGTACTTTCCAACTTTTCTACTGCGTTCCGCCTCACTCAAACTCTTGTCTTTCGCAGTCTTAAGTGCTAGGACAATTGTAAATGATGAAATAATCAGTGCGAATGTATTGATTGCTCCAGGAATTAATGTATCAGGCATGAATCCCACAGCTGCATGGGCAGTTTCCTGATGCCAACCACCTTCTGCAATGAAGTAAGACGCAGGGAGCCAGCAGGGAGATCCCGGCTCAAATCCAGGTGTCCCTACAACTGATGCGCAACTGGGTATTCCAGAACGATATCGGATGTATGTGCTGAATAGGCTACTAAATACCATCATTTCAGACATTAGGAACATCCAAAGTGCAATCTTACGAACATCGATATTACGGAATGGAACCCCCCTCGATTTGGCTTCATAGGAACCATCATGTCCCCAATCTTGTTTCCAGAATATAATTATTCCAGCAAAGAAAATTGCTAGGCCAGTAATAAGTAGCCATACTTCACCCACATTGACCGCATATTCCCAAAAGCCATCTCCAGTATCATTCCATGATTGTGTAAACACTTTTGCGAATCCAAGAAGGAAGATGCTTGAACCAAATGCCATCATAATAGGGGCCCATGAATTATGTGGTGTATGCCACCCATGATGATCATCATGATGCTCGTTATTTCCGTAACTCATTGTTCCACCTCGGTGTCATCTGGTACCATCATTCTTTCTAACATTCTACCAAACCAGCCAGGCTCTCCTTCATGCTCATGCAAACTCATGTCTAGTACAGGTGGGTTGTCAGGATCATGAGATGGAGTTGGAGGTGGACTTGAAGTCATCCATTCCATTGACCAGCCACCCCATGGGTTGTCTGGAGCTTTTGCTCCACGTAGTGAACTACTGAGCATATTGTAAACCAATATCAGATTGCTCGCAAAGAAACAGAACGCTGCAATGGTAATCATCATGTTCCAATCTGCTGCTTCTGGTGGCAGTGCATCATACATATCTGTGGTGAGGAAGTATGTGTGCTGCCTTCGAGGCATACCCCATATTCCAAGACGATGCATTGGCCAAAAGATGAGATTGTATGAAATAAATCCAGTAACGAAGTGGATGATGCCCAATTTTTCATCTAACATTCTTCCAGTTGCTTTCGGGAACCAATAATATATTCCTGAATATATTCCGAACACAATACCTCCAACGAAAACATAGTGGAAGTGGGCGACTACGAAATAAGTTTCATGCAAATGTAAATCCATAGCAATGGAAGGGAAATACATTCCAGAGATTCCACCTAAGGTGAATGTTACTAAGAATCCTAAAGCCCACAAGGTATGTGTTCGATAGACTAAACTCCCACCATGCATCGTTTGTAGCCAGTTGAAGACCTTAATTCCGGTTGGAACTGCTACAAGCATAGTTGTCAGCATAGTGACGAATCGGAGTGTAGGGTCCATACCACTGGTGAACATGTGATGTCCATAAACGATGAAACCAAGAAT
This sequence comes from Candidatus Thalassarchaeaceae archaeon, assembly GCA_030747675.1. Taxonomy (GTDB): domain Archaea; phylum Thermoplasmatota; class Poseidoniia; order Poseidoniales; family Thalassarchaeaceae; genus MGIIb-P. Next base: position 26,653 of record JASLKH010000066.1, read on the forward strand.
ACCAATACCTGCAAGAGCAAATACCATTGATTTGTATCCAAATACTGTCTTGCGAGCACTGGTAGAGATGACTTCTGAAATAATACCAAAAGCGGGAACAACAACAACATACACTTCTGGGTGACCAAAATACCAGAATAGATGACTCCAAAGTAGAGGGTCACCTCCACCGGCGACTTCGTAAAATGTAGTTCCTATTGTCCTATCAAGGAATACCTGAATTAGTCCAATTCCGAAAGCGGGAATTGAGATAAAGAGCATCAGAACAGAGATAAATATTGACCAACTGAATAGAGGCATTTGCATCCAACCCATACCCGGGGCTCGCATTGTGGCAAATGTAGTCATGAAATTGACACCTGCTACGGTGGATGATGCTACTGCCAATATTTGTCCTGCAACCCACATAGTCGCTCCAGAGTGGGCTGTATTGGATACAATATAAGGTGCATATCCCGTCCACCCTGTATCTGCTGCTTGGCCTGAGAATATACCTGTGAAAATGAGGAGTGCCGCAGCGGGATTTAACCAGAATGCCAGTGCATTCAATCTTGGAAGTGCTAAGTCATGCGCACCGATTTGTAGTGGTACAATCCAGTTTCCTAGACCTGCAATCATTGGCATAGCTGCAAGGAAAATCATGACAGTTCCATGCATTGTAAAGAATTGATTATACTCATCAGTAGTCAAGAAGTCATTTCCAGGGGTTGCTAATTGGATTCTAAAAATTAATGCAAATAATCCACCAACACCAAGGAAAAATAAACCGTTAATGAAATACAAAGTTCCTACCTTTTTGTGATCGGTACTTGTCAACCAATCTGAAATCCAAGGCCAGAAATTGTCCCATGTGAATGCATCAGGGTCCCGCCGGTAGAATACCCACAATAAGCATGATGACGTGATAACAACCATCAATAAAATAGCACTACCAAGGACAACTAAACCCCGTGCTTGTTCAATTGGTTGCTCTCCAATCGTGATGTCAATTTTGTTCCATTGATCCTCACCAGAAGCTTTGTGGTCACCATTTACTGAGTTGATGTGAAGAACAAACTTCACTCCACCTGAATCAGGCGCAGTCCATTCAACAGTCCAATTGGATTGATCATTTCCTGAATTTGTATCAGGAGTTGATGCGCCATTGTGTGTCAAACTACCATCAGGATTCATTTTAACCAGGTTTGAGTCAAGGATTGCAAAAGTTCCCGCACTTGCCCATAGATTGAAACCTGCTACAGCACTGGGTTCTGCAACAGTATCTGCACGTGAGTCAGTGAATGATATATCGAGAGTGTAAGTTTCACTTGCATTGAAGTAGATATTGCCAGAAGCATCAACAGGCAGCCCTTCTAAACTTGGTGCAACATCATCACTAGCTGAGGTGCTGTGACAATAACAGCCAGCATCTTTGATGGATTGATAAGGAATCCCAGTTGGTGAAGAAAATGCATTAGGTGCAATTGCTATAGCAAAAAGTAAAACCCCAATAATTGCAATTGTGCGCGGTTTTTTCAAAGACTTAAACATCATTTCCACCTCAAGCATGTACCTCTATAATTGCGGTCATGTACCCATGGTCATCTCCACAGTATTCTGCACAGTAAAGTAAGTTTGTTCCGATTTCATCAGTGCTGGGGGTGTAATACATTCGAGTCTCTTGCCCAGGTAGAGCATCTTCTTTAATACCCCAATCAACAAAGAAAGGTGAGTGTGTCACATCTTCAGAGTATAGTATGAACGTATAGGATTCCCCCGCCTTTAAACTTAGAATCACGTTTGATCTTCCTTCTACATCCATGGTTTGACTACTATCACAAATGTCAGTGTTATTTACTTCTGAACAGTCAAAACTCCAACTCCATTGGGAAGCAGTAATTGTGACAATATGTGCATCTTCATCCTCAGTCCATATTTCATCAAGAGGACCCCATGAAATGAATGTGAGATAAACAATGAGAATGAATGGGACAACAGTCCAAGTGACTTCCAATTTCAAATCGTCATTTTCAACAGGAAATACCCCTGGAGTCAGGTTGTCAATATTGTTATCCGAACCATCCTTAGAGCGGTATTTTAAGGAGTGATGAAACAACCATGAAAATGTGAAAATACCGACTAAAATAGCCCATAGCGTGAATTCATCAAATAGGTCATTGAAGATGTCGCCTCCTGCCTTCATTACCATTCCTCAGGCTGCCCGGCGCGAGGACGCTATATGAGAGTTGTCTGCCCCCCCGTAGGGGGGGGCACTGTATCGCATCTCTTACAAATTACCAGTAATAATTGCTTTACGACCCATCTAGCGATTTCCTCAAGCACCTTCTGTTGTATTGAAGCGATCATGCGAGACCAATTCATTGGCATCATTCGCGAAGTCGGAGAGGATATTTTTCTCGCAATAGAAGTTCAACCAGCATCGAAAAGAAACAATATTGAAGGTATTAATATGTGGCGTAAGAGATTACAAATCGCAGTTAAATCCTTGCCACAAAAAGGAGCTGCAAATGAGGAAGTTTGTGCATTGATTTCAGAAAAATGGGGTATATCTTTTTCCTTGGTGAGTATAGAAAGAGGTCACAAATCACGTCAAAAAACAGTGCGTATTAAACAAATTTCACTGGATGAAATTACGTTACATCTTGAGCAGTTAGCGGGTGTAAATTAAATGGAAAAGAGAAAGCTTCCAGGTGTGGCTGATGTGGAAGCGCGGTATACCCTTGCAGGACGTGCTTTAGGGGAAGCGAGAATCCGAAATAGGCCTTTAGAAAAAGGTGGGTGTAATTGTCCGATTTTAGTCGAAGGGCGACGGGATAGGGTGACATTAGAAGCAATGAATTTTTCAGGACCCATTGAATTAGTCAATAGGGGTTGGGATCAATCAAGATTGGTTGCATATTTGTTTGAGAAGTATGGAAAAATCAATCCCGTGGATGGGGGTACATCTCTTATTTTGTTGATGGATTGGGACCGTACAGGGGGTAGACTTCAACGCGGGGTAGGTAACCGATTAGAAGCATTTGGAATGCAAGTGGACCAGGAAACACGTCAAATATTGTTGCGTTCAATGAAGCCAGAGGGAAGAACAGTAGAGTCATTGAAGCCTCACGTAGAAAAATTAATTCCATACATTGATGCGATTGATTGAATTAGTCTAGTTATACAATACGAATTACCGCTCGAATTTTTAATTCACCAGATAAATTGTTTTGAATATCATCTAATTCCATCAATCGTCTTGCTAAATCATCATGGAGTCGGGAAATGAGGCCATTCTTCATTCGAATCCAACGTGGATCTGGCACGCCACCATCTTGCTGTGTTCTCCACTCAGCTTCTGCTAGTTGCCCCATCTCTCTTTGGATTCGAGCATTCCATGCTTGTTCGGCATTAATGCGTAATTCATCCATTAAAGGAATTAATCGCTGATTTTCAGCGTTTAATAGTGCTAATTTGATAGGTTCTGTCAGAGATTCTAGATTCATCATTTGTTCATCAATTTCTGCTTGTTCTATCAACAGAAGTGGTTTTGCTCCGTAATCGTTTAGAGGAACGCCTGCAGCATCTAGATACAGCCATCTACGTACTGTTGTTTTGGTTAAACCGTTGACTGTCCAATCTATACATATACACCAGATGGAATTAAGAGGCGTAGAATCTATTCTAGGACTCTTTAGATTGTACAGAACTGGGTCTTTATTTTCATCAATAATCCATCTAACCAATGGATGATAAGGCGTTAAAAATATATGCGCATGCTCTTTATTTCTCGCAATTTCCCGTTCAAATATCACATGAAACCAATGTGGTCCTGAACTGTTACTTGTTTTTCGAATTAATTCACTCCATCCAACAGTGTCTTGATCATTTTTCATTTCATCCGAAACACGTTCTGCGAGAATTTGAACGATAGAATCATCTAAACGCAACATCCAGATCCCATCATCACTGGCTTGATGTATTTGAGCAAGGTCACCAAGATGATACATAATCCATTCTCTTAATTGGGTTGATGTTACTCCCAATGAATGCTTTTTGATGGAATTTCGCAAGGCAGCAATTCCCGGATCAGGCCCAATCCATTCTCGTTCATCTACAGATCTTTCATTCAACCACATCTCTCTCTTATCAAGTAATGTTAGAACATTAGAATTGTCATCTTCAACATCTTCTGCAAGAATCATTTCAGGTCTTACTGGAGTACCTGCAACTCTATTTAACTCAGTTCTTGCAACCATTCGCATTGCTTGTCCAAGAAGAGGATCAAGCATACCTAGAGCATCTTCAAAGATTCGAATTCTGTGATACAAACGATGTAAAATTGCAGCATCAATTGTACCTTCCACAGCAAGGTTGAGGATTTCAATTTCTTCTGCAGTTTGACCAAATCGATCTAGTCTTCCAATGCGTTGCTCAATCCGCATAGGATTCCATGGAAGATCATAATTTACCAAACGGTGGCAGTGTTGTTGATCCAAACCCTCACTACCAACTTCACTTGAGAGAAGAATGTCAATTTCTCCGGTTCTGAATCTTTCTCTAATATTGTCTCGTTCATTCATATTGGTCCTTCCAGTGATTATTTCACTATTGAAACCGGCTGCATTCAGCCGTTCGTGTAAATGCTCAAGTGTAGCATGGAAATGGCTGAATAGAAGAATTCCACCCTCATCATCAGATTCTAAACTAGTGGTTAACCAAGCTTCAAATGCTTCATATTTTGAATCTGTAGCACCTAATGATTCAGCAGCTTCTATGAGTTCTGAAAGGTTGCCTAACCTTCTCAACATTCGAATTTCAACATCACCTAAATCGACATTTTCATCAAATTCAATATCTGTATTTTCCTCAAAATCTTCTCTTGCTTGGGTTCGAAGTTGTCTTAGCACATGTCGAGCAAATGCTGGTAGACACGATGAGGCCATTCGTTCAGGTACGATTAGTGCCCAATCGAAGACATAGCCCTCAGGATGTCTCATCTGTACAAGAGTTCTAGCCCATCGCCGTGCGGCTTCGTATAATCTCCATTCTTCAGTGCTTAATTGTACATCCAATGTAACAGCTTTGCGACTTGCGATGTGCCAATCTAAATCTCTCTTTCTAGTTCTTACCAATAAATCATTTAGAGGTCGAAGAGAACGAACCAAATCTGCAAGTTTCTGCCGAGAATTTTCCAGACGATTTAATTGCCATTCATTTTCATTTAATGCCAACTCAATCGCTTTTTCTAAACGAGGGTCTCCAGTAAAACCAATAGTTTGTTCAAGTGCCCGAAAACGATCGATTGCTCGTGGTAAATTCGGCGTTGATTGTGCAATTCCATCGAGAACATCATTCAACATTCTTGTGGGCCCCATCGTGCGATGAAATTGTTCTATTGTAGGCCAACGATCAGGTGCAATCAAACTTAGTTGCACCCACAGTTCATCATCTCTAAGGTTTACAGGGGTCGCAGTCATTAAAACACACTTTTTGCTGCGCATTGCAAGTAATTGTACAGCATCATGTAACCGACTTCGAGGATTGCGGCAATGGTGTGCTTCATCAATGATAGTTAGCATTGTTTCTGGCATTATTTCCATCAACCGTTCAAGTGTATTTGCTCGCCTTAGAATACCATGGCTAACAATAATTACACGTGGTTCACCATTTGCAATTCTTTCGACAATAGAGAGTAATCTTCGTCCACTATCTGCAACGATTGCATCAATATCTCCACGATGGTGTAATTCTTGTTTCCATTTTGATTTTAATGACCCTGGGCATGCAATAATCACGGCACCATTTTCGCCGATTGCGTGTAGTCTTCTTAGGATCCTGATTGCTGAGATAGTTTTTCCCAACCCCACTTCATCAGCAATCAACAATCCACGCCATGGAGATCCAGCTAATTTAGCGGCAGGAAGGTGTTGGTGTGGTTGATCTTGCCACCTTCCAAACGCATGCAGTGGGGCGAAATCAGTGGTTGGATGAAGCAAATTCAGATTCACCCACCTTAGAGCGGGATTAATTCTACGAACGACTTCGTGCCCAGCCTCTTCAGTGGCGCCTGATGTGGTCATATTTTCCTACGGTAACGCCGACGTTCTTGAAGACTCGGCTGGGGATGCCCATAATCAGGGAATTCCAACACCATCTTGTTTGACAGTGTTGAGAACGACATGTGTGACTGTTCTGATAATCCCCTCAGATGAAAGAATTGTTTTTGATAAGTCATCCAAATGTGCTCGGTTCCGTACACGAGCTAATACCATTGAGTCGAATTCACCAGTTACATCGTAAATCCCGAAAACTCTTTCGTCTTCAGCAATCCTTCTTTGTACCTCCATCAATTGACCCTTTTCGATTCGTAATCCACATAAAACAGTCATATTCCAACCTACTTTATCAGCATCAATTTTAACTTGATAACCTCTTATAACACAATGTTATTCCATTCGCTTTACACGATTTGAAACATTACCATGTGCAACACCTACTTGCTCTGCAATAGACC